>NZ_JAGPYL010000013.1:0-80255 GCF_018070095.1 Micromonospora sp. U56 | reverse complement strand
GGGTGGGACGCGCGGGTGTCACCGGCGACCAGCAGCACGTGCCGGCCGCTGCCCTCGAAACTGGTCAGCAGCTCGGCGCGGCGGGCGTCGGTCAGCGGCACGAACTGCCCGGCCAGGACGAGCTGGTAGCGGGCGTCGGCCGCCGCCCGCTGCACCGAGCCGTCCAGCCGGGCCTGCCGCAGCATCAGGTACGACCCGCCGGCGAGCACCCCGGCGGAGACCCCGGCGACGAGCACGAACGCCACCGTCAACCGGCGGCGGAGCCGACCCGGCGGTACGGCGCCCGTGGCCATCGCGCCATCCTCCCGTCATGCCGTGGCGAGCTTGTAGCCGACCCCGCGCACCGTGCGGACCAGCCGGGGCTCGGCGGGATCGTCCTCCACCTTGGCGCGCAGCCGCTGCACCGCCACGTCGACCAGTCGGGAGTCGCCGAGGTGGGAGTGGTTCCACACCCGATCCAGCAGCAGCTCGCGGGTGAACACCTGGCCGGGCCGGCGGGCCAGCTCCAGCAGCAGGCGGAACTCGGTGGCGGTCAGGGTCAGCTCCCGGCCGGCCTTGCGGACGACGAACCGGTTCGGGTCGATCTCCAGCCCGCCGACCGTCAGGATGGTCTCCTCGACGACGGCGCTGGCCCGACGCAACCCGGCGCGTACCCGCGCGACGAGTTCCGGCAGGTCGAACGGCTTGCGCAGGTAGTCGTCCGCGCCGCACTCCAGCCCGACGACCACGTCGATGGTGTCGGTGCGGGCGGTGAGCATCAGGATCGGCACCGCGCTGGTGCGCCGGATCTCCCGGCACACCTCCAGCCCGTCGAGGCCGGGCAGCATCACGTCGAGGACCACCAGGTCGACCGGCTGGGCCCGCCAGGCGGCCAGCGCGGCGCGGCCGTCGACCGCGGTGCTGACCCGGAAGCCGGCCCGCCGCAGACCGAGGGCGGTGACCTCCCTGATGGAGGCATCGTCCTCGACCAGCAGCACGCGGCCGTCCATGACGTCCTCAGGGTAGCCCCGGGAGGTCATCGGACGGTCCTGCCGCAACGGCCGGTGACGGGGGTCCGGTCGACGCCGGCCCCCCGCCCCGACGGCTGGTCATTCCTGCCACTGGTGCGCGACGTCGAGCACGATCCGGCTGTGCGTGCCGGGGCCGGCGAGCACGAACACCCGGAACGGCAGCCGGGCCCGCACCCCGACCGCGAAGGTGGTGTAGCCCTCGAAGCTGCCGGCGAAGACGACGTCGCGCAGCGTCGAGTAGCGCAGCACGTTCGCGGCGTGCTCGCCGACCCGGTACGGGACGGTGGCGACGTGCTGGTCGTCGTACGCCGGCGCCCGCAGCGACACCCGCAGCAGCGCGTCCCCGGCGGTGTACGGCGACAGCGCCAGCCCCTCGCCCTCGGTCCAGGTCTCGCCGTAGGCGACCGAGTAGCCGCTCACCGGGCCGGCGAACTCGAACACCACCCGGTCGAAGCAGTCGTGCCGACCGGTACGCACCTGAGTCAGCGGGGCGCTGCTGAGCGGGCCGGTCGTCTTCTCCGCGCTGCCCCAGGTGATCCCGCAGTACGGCGCGCCGGTGACCGCCCGGGGCGCGACCTGCGTGCCGGTGGTCGTGGGCCGCGCCCCCGCGGTGGCCGCCGTGGCGGCGGTGAGCAGGACGGCGAGCATGACCGCCGCCACCGCCCCCAGTGTCCTCGTGGATCGCATGGTGTCCTCCCTGCCTGTTCCGTCCGGCCCGGTGAGCCGGTTCGAGTTCGACGGTCGGGCTGATCCGCCACAGCCGTCCCACCGGGGCGTAACAGCGGGGTAACAGTCCTCAACGGCCGGTCCGGGCCGCCGGTGCGCAGGCGTCCGCGACGGTGGCCGGTCCCCGCGGCGACGCCACCGTCGGCGGCTCGGCGAGGGCGCGCAGCGGGGAGCAGAAGATCGGCAGCCAGGTCAGCGCGGCACCCGCGGCGCCGAGCCAGAGCGCCGTGCGGACGCCGGCGTACTGGCCGAGCAGGCCGGAGAGGGCGGCGCCGACCGCGATCGCGCCGAACAGCAGGAAGCGGAACACCGCGTTCATCCGCCCGAGCAGCGCGTCCGGGGTGCAGCGCTGGCGCAGGCTCACCCCGATGACGTTGCCGATCCCGGTGCGCCAGGCGGTGGCCAGCCAGCCGAACCCGGCCAGCCAGAGCGCCGGACCGGTGTCCAGCAGCGGCACCAGCGCGCCCAGCGGCGCCACGATCAGCCCGGGCAGCCAGAGCGCCCGACCGTGGCCGATCCGGTCCGCCAGCGGCCGGGCGGTCACCGCCCCGAGCAGCGCCCCGACCCCGCCGGCGCCGAGGAACAGCCCGAGCGCCCCGGCGCCGAGCCCCAGCTCGCGGAGGAAGACCACCGGCAGCATGGTGGTGATCAGGTTGACCGTGAGGTTGATGCTCGCGAGCGAGAGCACCAGCGGCCGCAGCAGCGGGTTGCCCAGCACGTGCCGTACCCCCTCGGCGAGCTGGCGGCCGAAGCCGTCGCGCCAGCCGGCCTGCCGGGCCGGCGCGGCGTCCGGTCGCAGCCGGGTCAGGACCAGCGCGGAGACCAGGTACGCGAGGGCGTTGAGCACCAGGGCCACCGGCGCGCTGAGCAGCTGCACCAGGAATCCGCCGAGGGCCCGCCCACCGATCTGGATGGTCGCGCCGGTGCTCACCAGCAGCGAGTTCGCCGCCACCAGCCGGTCCCGGCCGACCACCGCCGGCAGGTAGCTCTGCTCGGCGACGTCGAAGAAGACCGTGCCGGCCCCGGCGAGCAGGACCACGAGGTAGAGCTGCCCGATGGTCAGCCAACCGGCCCACCAGGCCACCGGGACCGAGGCGAACAGCGCGGACCGGACGAGATCCGCGAAGATCATGACGGTGCGGCGGTCGGCCCGGTCCACCCAGACCCCGGCGGGTAGGCCGATCAGCAGGAAGGCCGCGGTGCCGAGCACGCCCAACAGGCCCACCTGCCCGGGGGTGGCGCGCAGGACGTCGACGGCGAGCACCGGGACGGCCAGCAGGGCCACCTGCTGGCCGATGCCACCGACGACGCTGACGGCGTACAACTGACGGAAGGCGCGGGACCAGCGGACGGTCGGGCGCGGGTCGGTGATCATGCCGGTCACGGTGCCCGGACGCCCGGTCCGGGGTCGATGAATTCGGCCCAGGGCGAATCCGCGGGCCACGACGGGACGGGGGACGAGGGGTGCTGCGCGCCGCGCTGTCGGTGGCGGACCTGGCCAACACCAGGTTCGCCGTGTCGCCGCTGTGGGAGGTGGTGGCCAGCGTACGGATCGTCAAGAACCCGGCCGGCTTTCCCGCGCACCTGCCCTGGGCACGCCAGGTGGTGCCCCGGCTGGCGACGGTGCGGTGGGGCCTCCTGGCCGATCTGGTCCCGGTCCCCACGGTGGTGATCCCGTCGTTCGTCTGTCCACCGCCGACCACCACCGGGCCCACCCTCGACCTGGAACTGGCCGCGCTGACCGCGACCCCGCCGGAAGCGGTCCGCGCCTGCCTCGACCGCGATCCGGTGCCGCCCACGCCCCGCACGGCCGCCCTGCGCGCGGACCCGGAGGCCGGGCTGGCCGACCTCGCCGCGCAGATCCGCGCCTACGCCGACGTCGCGCTCGCCCCCTACTGGCCACGGATGCGGACCCTGCTGGAGCGGGAGGTGCTGCTCGGCGCCCGCCGGATGGCCGTCGACGGGGTGCGGGGCCTGCTCAACCACCTCGACCGCTACGTCTCCTGGGACGACGGCACGCTCCTGATCGAGCACCTGACGACCGCCGGGTCGGTGCGGCTGGACGGTCGCGGGGTGCTGCTGGTGCCGTCGGTCTTCACCTGGCCGCGGCCGTTCTCGAACCTGGTCGAGGCGTCCGGGCAGCCGACCCTGCGCTACCCGGCGGGGGCGGTGGCGACGCTCTGGGAACGCGCCGCGCTGCCGCCGGGGGAGGCGCTGAGCCGGGTGCTGGGCCGTACCCGGGCCACGCTGCTGCACGAGCTGGCCGTGCCGTCCTCGACGACCGAGCTGGCGCGCCGCTGCGGGCTGGCCCCTGGCACGGTCTCGCAGCACCTCACCGCGCTGCGGGACGCGGGTCTGGTGGGCACGCACCGGGTCGGCCGGTTCCTGCTCTACGCGCGGACCACCTCGGCGGAGGCGCTGCTCGCCGGGGCGGGCTGACCCGGGGGCCGCGCCGGCCGGGCCGTCAGGCCACCCGGGCCACCGCGCCGGCGGGCGGGGCGGGCACCGCGTCCGGGTGCAGGACGGCGGCGATCGCCTCGACGCCGTCGACCAGACGCGGGCCGGGGCGGACGACCAGTCCGTCGGCGTCGACCGCCCAGACCGGTGTGCCCGGGAAGTGCTCCGCCACCGCCTGGGCCTGGCCGACCGCGCCGTCGAGGCGGAAGCCGCAGGGCGTGACCAGCACGACCTGCGGCGCCGCGGCACGCAGCTCGGACCAGGGCACCTGCACCGAGCGGGCGCCGGGGCGGGTGGCCACCGGCTCGCCGCCGGCGGCGCGTACCAGGTCGGGGATCCAGTGCCCGGCGGTGAACGGCGGGTCGGTCCACTCCACCACCGCCACCCGGGGCCGTGGCCGGTCGCCGACCGCCGCCGCGACCGCCGCGAGCCGGTCGCGCAGACCGTCCACCAGCGCCCGCGCCCGCTCCGGTACGCCGGCGGCGTCGCCCACCGCGAGGATGCTCGCCAGCACCTCGTCCAGGGTGTACGGGTCGAGCGAGAGCACGTCGGCCCGGCAGCCCAGGTGGTCGAGGGCGTCGGCGACGTGTCCGGAGGGCAGGGCGCAGACCCGGCACAGGTCCTGGGTGAGGATCAGCTCGGGGTTCAGCCCGGCGAGCGCGTCGGCGTGCAGGGTGTAGAGGTCGGCGCCGGCGGCGAGCCGGGCCCGGACGTGCGCGTCGATCTCGCCCGGGGTCATGCCCCGGGTGTCCGTGCCGCCGACGACCACGGTCTTGCCGGCCCGGTCGGCGGCCGGCACCTCGCATTCGAAGGTCACCCCGACCAGGTCCCCGCCGAGGCCGAGGGCGTAGACGATCTCGGTCGCGGAGGGCAGCAGGGAGACCAGGCGCATGGCCCCATCTTGCCCGGGCCGCCCGCGCGGTGCGGTGCGGCCCCGATGGTCCGCCGGCCGGACCGGCCCGGCACCGCGGTCTGCGCGAGCACCGACCAGCCGAGGGTGACGCGGCGGGTGGCCGGTCAGCGTGGCGGTACGTCGAGTGACCGCGCGGCGGTGGCGCCGATCAGCGCGAAGGTGCTCCGGGCGGACTCGACGGCCTGCTCGCGCTGCTCCCCGTCCCACGGGTACCCGGTCACCGCCGTGCGGAACGTCGCCCAGTCCCGGTCGGGGTCCATGCCGTCGCGGCGCAGGAAGCGGGTCCATCCCGGTCCGAGCCGCCGCTCGATCACCGGCGCGACGATCCGGCCGCCCATCGCGCTGCCGAGCAGCACGTACCGGCCGCCGACCGCACGGGCGAGGGTGTCGAACCGGACCTCTGGCGCCGGCGCGGGGTCACCGGCCGGCGCGCCGGCCGTGGCGAGGGCACCCAGGTCGGCGCGGAGCAGGTCGGTGGCGGTGCCGAGCCGGGCGTCCAGGCCCAGCGGGACCCAGTCGACGGCGGCCAGCGCCTCCTCCACCGGCTGCCAGCCGGCCAGCATCGCGGCCAGCATCGCCGCCAGATCGGCCCGCGACCTGATCCGCCCAGGCAGCCCGAGGACCCGCTCCACCTCGCGGTGCGGGCGGCGCGTCCCGGTCCGTAGGGCGGCGAGCAGGTCCGGCACCGGCTGGTCCGACATTTGGGCAGTATGCCCAGTTCGGGGGCGTCGTTAACACGCGGTCGGCCGCTGCGCGGGACCGGTCGCGTCGACGCCGTACCCGTCGCCGGCCGGGCGGCGCGGCGCGCGGGATCGGGCCCGGTCCGGAGAACGGCCGCGGGGCGTCCTGGTCCCGGCGAACCGGGATTGTGACTCCGTTCGGCCGGTTGACCGGGAGATTGATACATGTCAGTGTTTCATTCCCCGGCGTGACCGCCGCGACCTCACCCCCGGGCCGCGAGATCCCGTCCACCCCGACCTGACCCCCGCCAGGGATCCGGCCACGCCCGCCGACCCCCACGAGGAGTTCGCATGAGACGTAGCACGCCGACGAAGGGCCTCGCCCTCGCCGTGTTCGCCGCCGTGACGATGACCCTGGCCGCCCCGCCGGCCACGGCGACCCCGCCGGCCGCCGCACCGGCCGCCGCCCCGCTCGCCGCCCTCGCGGCGCCGGACATCTCGGTCACCAACGTCCAGGCTCACCTGACCCAGTTCCAGACCATCGCCACCAACAACGGCGGCACCCGGCGGGCCGGTTCGGCCGGGTACACGGCGTCGGTCAACTACCTGAAGACCAGGCTCCAGGCCGCCGGCTACACGGTCAGCGAACAGTACTGCTCCTCCTGCACGTACCCGTCGAACAACCTGATCGCCGAGTGGCCGCAGGGCCCCGCCGACCAGGTCGTCATGTTCGGCGCGCACCTGGACAGCGTCTCCGCCGGCCCGGGCATCAACGACAACGCCTCCGGCTCGGCCGCCCTGCTGGAGAACGCGCTGGTGCTGGCGAGTCAGAACCCGTCGATGACCAAGCGGGTCCGCTTCGCCTGGTGGACCGACGAGGAGCAGGGCCTCAACGGCTCGGAGTTCTACGTCAACTCGCTCAGCGCCACCCAGCGCGGCTACATCAAGGGCTACTACAACTTCGACATGGTCGGCTCGACCAACGGCGGCTACTTCATCAACCGGATCACCTCCACCACCGCCGCGCCGCTCAAGGCGTACTGGGACTCGCTGGGCCTGCAGCCGGAGGAGAACGTCGAGGGGCAGGGCCGCTCCGACGACTACTCGTTCCAGCAGGGCGGCATCCCCACCTCCGGGTACGCCGCCGGCGCCAGCGCCCGCAAGACCAGCGCCCAGGCGACCAAGTGGGGCGGCACCGCCAACGCCGCGTACGACCCCTGCTACCACCGCTCCTGCGACACCACCAGCAACATCAGCGCGACGGTGCTCAACCGCAGCGCCGACGGCGTCGCGTACGCCATCTGGCAGCTCGCGGTCGGCACCGGCACCCCGACCAACAACTTCTCGGTGTCGGTGAGCCCGACCTCCGGCAGCGTGGCCCGGGGCGCGTCCACCACCGCCACCGTCAGCACCGCCACCAGCAGCGGCAGCCCGCAGCCGGTGGCGCTGTCCGCCACCGGCGCGCCCAGCGGCGTGACGGTGTCGTTCAGCCCCTCGTCGGTCACCTCCGGCGGCTCCGCCACGATGACCGTCAGCGCCTCGTCGACCGCCACCACCGGCACCTTCACCATCACGGTCACCGGCACCGGGTCGGTCACCCGCACCGCCACCTACAGCCTCACCGTGACCGGCACCGGCGGGTGCGCCGGCGGCCAGGTGATCGGCAACGGCGGCTTCGAGTCCGGCACCACCCCGTGGACCGCCACCTCGGGCGTGATCACCAACTCGGCCAGCCAGCCCGCCCGCACCGGGTCGTACAAGGCGTGGCTCGACGGCTACGGCAGCACCCACACCGACACGCTGTCGCAGTCGGTGACCGTGCCGGCCGGGTGCTCGACGTACACCCTCGCCTTCTACCTGCACATCGACACCGCCGAGACCACCACCGGCACCGCGTACGACAGGCTGACCGTGCAGGTCGGCACCGCCACCCTGGCGACGTACTCCAACCTCAACGCCGCCAGCGGCTACGTGCTGCGCTCGTTCAACGTGGGCGCGTACGCCGGCCAGACCGTCACCCTCAAGTTCACCGGGACCGAGGACTCGTCGCTGCAGACCAGCTTCGTCATCGACGACGTGACCCTGCAGGCGAGCTGACCGACCGGGGGCGGGGCGGGCCGCCGCCCGCCCCACCCCCCACGGCACGCGTTCGAACGGCCCGCCGGAGCGTCACGACGATAAATGTCGTACCCCCGGCTGAGCATGACGGCATGGCTGCCCCCGCGCTGACCCACCACAGTGGTCGACCCCGTTCCCTGCCGCTGCGCGAGCTGCGCACCCGGCTGACCCAGCTGATCGCCATGGCCGAGCTGACCGACACCGTCACCCTGGTCACCCGCGACGGCGACTCCCGCCCGGTCGCCGCGATCGTGCCCGCCGCCGCGGCCCGCACCGCCGCCCAGGCCCGCGCCGACGGTGAGCGCCTCGCCGCCGTCACCGCCGGTTGGGCCCGCCGCCTGGAGGAGGCGCACCGGCAGGGCGCCCGCCGGCACGCCGCGGAGCTGCGCGCGGTCACCGCCGCCCTCGCCGAGCTCTGGGCCGAGCTGGACCAGCGCGTCCCACCGGGCACCGACCGCGCCCTCGACCGGCTGCGCGCCGTCCACGCCGACCTGCTCCGCGACTGACCGGCCCGCCGGGCCGGCCGCCGCCGTCAGGGCGTGACGTGCGGGTTGCCGGCGGTCAGGCGCAGCGTGAAGGCGTCCGCGCCGCGGTGCATCACGACGTGGTTGCACGCCTGATGGGTGATCCAGAGCCCGAGCCCGCCCGGCGCCGCGCCCCCCGCGGGCAGCAGACCGGCGTACGGGTCGCTCGGCCCGTCGCCGCGGTCGTCGACGCTCACCACGATCCGGTCCTCGCCGACCCAGAGCCGGAACCGCACCGGTGGCCGCCCGTGTCGCAGCGCGTTGGTCACCACCTCGCTCACCGCCACGGCCAGGTCGTCGACGTCGTCGACCTTCAGCCGGCCGCGACCGGCCTCGTGCACCGCCTCGCGGGCCCGCGCCGGTGTCGGGTCGTGCAGCTCGACGGCCGGAGCGCCCGCCTGCAACGGGTCGGGCACGATCGGCCGGTTCTCCCGCAGGTACACCTCCGGCGGGGTGTAGCCCTCGTTCGGCACGTGCCGCCCGTCCGACATCGCCGTGCGCGGGTGGGTGCGGAGCACGTCCGCCAGCATCGCGGTCGGGGTGGTGCGGGTGTCGTACGTGCACATGCCCCACAGCGGGAAGTCGTCGTACGCGTGGTTGATCGCCGACTCGTAGCGGGCCCACCAGTCCCAGGTCGGGCCGAACGCGGGCAGCTCGCCGATGATGCGGATCTGCCCCGCTCCCGCCGCGACGTGGTCGGCCAGCAGCTGGCGGTACGACCTGATCGCCGCGCTCGGCCGGGCGTACACGTCGCCGCCATCGAGGTACGACACCCCGGAGTCCGGGCCGAGCGCCGCGCGCACCAGCGCGGTGTTGCGCTCGCCGAGGGCGACCAGTGTCGGCTCCCCGGCGGCGACCCCGCCGGTGAGGAAGGGCACCACGACGGCGAGCAGATCCTCGTCGGAGCCGTAGCAGACAGCCTCGTGGAAGTAGCCGTGATGCCCGGCGGCCGCACCGGTCCTCATCGCGGCACCACCGCGACCCGGACGCGGGACAGCCCCAGCAGCTCGACCAGCCGGGCGGCGGAGGTCAGCGGGGTGTGCAGGACCACGGTGCCGCCGCGACGGGCGGCGTGCCGGTGCAGGTGGATCAGGTTCCGGTGGTCGATGAAGCGCAGCTCGTCGGCGCGGACCACCAGCTCGCCGGTGGCGTCGTCGACGTTCGCGCGGGTGAGCGCGGTGTCGAAGACGTCGTGGTTGGAGGGATCCAGCTCACCGGCGAGGACCAGCTCGTCGCGCCCGGCGTACAGGTGGAACAGGGTGGTCCCCGGGTCGGCCGCCGGGTGCAGGCAGGCCAGCTCCTCGATCGCCCGCCCGTCCAGCACCCGCCGGTCGTACCCGCAGGCGGCGGACATCGGCCGGACCCGCATGAGGCGGTCGACCAGGTGTTCGTAGCGGGTGAAGGCGGCGCGCTGCTCCGCGGTGACCACGAGCGTCGTCGCGTCGGCGGCCACCCGCAGGCCGGCGTGACCGTCGGCCAGGGCCGCGTCGGTCAACGCGGCGTAGGCGGCGACCTGGGCGGCCGGGTCGACGACGTGCCGCTCGCCGTAGGTGTCGCGCACCGACACCACCTCCGCCGCCCCACCGCGCAGCGCGTCGCGCAGGCGCGGGACGCCCTGCCACCGGGCCACGGCGACGTCCCCCGGCTCCGCGGTCACGTAGCGGACCCGTTCGCCGGCGTCGAGGCCGGCGAGGAGGAACCGCTGTGCCCGGGCGTCGAAGACCGCGGTGTCGTCGAAGGTCCAGCAGACGTGTCCGGGCGGCACGGAACGCACTGATTCGCTGGTCAAGCTCCACGCCTCATGCCCGGAGTCTAAGCCGCAGCGGCGGGGTGCGCGCAGCCCGGCCGCCGCCCATGGACACGCCGGCGACGCCGCGGCTGCCGTGCGCAAGGGCGAATGTCCCGCGTTCATTGCCGGGGCGGCGCGGGCCGGCGCCGCCCCGGCAACCAGTGGCAGGCCGTGGCTCAGCCGGGTGTGCTGGCCAGGTCGGCCGGCCGCTCGTCCACCGTCGCCGGCCGGCCCATCCGGCGCCACGGGCCGCCCAGCAGCGGGGTGAGCACGACCAGGACGTAGGCGGTGCCGATCGTGACCAGGATGGCGGTGGGGCCGAACCGGTCGGTGGCCAGTCCGGCGCCGAGAGCGCCGAGCGGCATGGCGGCCCAGCAGCCGGCCCCCACCACCCCGTAGACCCGGGCCCGCATGTGCGCGGGCACCCGCTCCAGCTCGACCGCGCCGATCAGCGGGTTGATCGCACCCGCGGCGAGACCGGAGACTGCGAAGATCGCGACCAGCACCGGCAGCGGCGGCGCGGCGGCCAGCGCCCAGAAGGGTGGCCCGCCGGCGACCGCGAAGGTGGTGACGAGGGTGGCGCGGCGGGGCAGCCGGTGGCCGACGGCGCTGAACAGCAGCGAGCCGACCAGCGCGCCGCCGCCCATCGCGCCGACCAGCAGGCCGAACGCGGTGGCCCCGCCGAGCTCGCGTTCCGCGACCACCGGCAGCAGGACGCTGCTCTTCGTCGCGTCGAAGCAGTTGGTGATCAGCACCAGCAGCACCACCGCGCGCAGCAGCGGCTCCCGGACCAGGAACCGTACCCCGGCGGCGAAGTTCCGCCAGTACCCGCCGGACTCCTCCGACGCCGGCTCGGCCGGGCGCATGCCGCGGGGCACCAGCAGCGTCACCACCAGCGCGGAGACGGCGAAGGTGGCGGCGTCCACGGCCAGCACCGGCAGCGCGCCGATGGCCGCGACCAGCAGCCCGGCCACGGGCGCGCCGAGCAGTCGCGAGCCGCGTTCGGTGGCCTCGAACCAGCCGATCGCCCGTTCGATCGGCACCCGGGCGGCGGTCTCCGCCTCGGGCAGCAGCGCTGTCCGGGCGGTCTGCCCGGGCGTGTCGAGCAGGCCGCTGGCGAAGACCAGCGCGAGCAGCGCCCAGAACGGCAGGCCGACGGTCGCGTCGAGCAGCGGGACGGCGGCGACCGTCGCGCAGGACACCAGGTCGGCCACGACGCTGGCCCGGCGGTAGCCGATCCGGTCGACCACCACGCCGCCGAGGGCGCCGCCGAGCACCACGGGCGCGGCGGCGAACGCCCCGGTCAGGCCGGTCGCCGCCGGTGAGCCGGTTTCGGCCAGCACGTACAGCGGCAGGGCGATGTAGGTGAGCATGTTGCCGGTGAGCGAGACCGTGTGGCCGATCAGCAGGCCGAGCAGCGGGCCCCAGTGGCGGGGCGCGGCGGTCACTGCGGCCCCCGGTAGGCCTGCCAGATCAGCGTGACGGTGCGGGCGGCGGGCCGGTCGGGGTCGCTGCGGGCCTGCCAGCGGGCACCCAGCTCCGCCAGCTCGCCGTGCAACTCGAGCAGCTCGTCGGGGGTCAGGTGCATGGTCTGGTCGCTGCTGGTGGTGCCCCGCACCCAGTCCGGGTCGAGGGTGGCCTCGCTGTCGAGATAGGCCTGGAACCGCTCCAGGTAGCGCTGGAAGACGGCCCGGCGCAGCAGGTCCGAGGCGAGCTTGCGCTCCGGGTCGTGCAGCACCTCCACCAATTCCCAGCTGGTGCGGCTGTGCGCCGCCCGCCACCACCGTTCCCGGCGGTTGCGGGCGTGCTCGGGGGCCTCCCGGATGAAGCCGTGCTCGGCGAGCTTGCCGAGGTGGTAGCTGACCGACCCGACGGCCTCGTCCACCAGCTCGCTGAGCATGCCGACGCTCTGCGGGCCGCGTACCCGCAGCTCGCCGAGGAGTCGCAGGCGGGTGGGGTGGGCCAGCGCGCGCATGGCGCGCGGATCGGTCAGGTGCAGGGTCGAGTCGTCTTCGGACACGGGGACAGGCTAGACGTACAAGATGTGATGTACAAGGAGTCTTGTCAAACGTTGCCGGGGCAGATCCGGCGAATGGCTCAGGCGGGGCGGCGGCCCTTGAGGCGGCGGCCCAGCTCGCGGGCGATCTCGCGGTTGGCGTCGCGTTCGGCGAGCGCCTGCCGCTTGTCGTACGACTTGCGGCCGCGGGCCAGGCCCAGCTCGACCTTGGCCCAGCCGTTGCTGAAGTACATCGACAGCGGCACCAGCGTCACGCCCCCGTCGCGCAGCTTCTCCAGGATCCGGGCGATCTCCACCCGGTGCAGCAGCAGCTTGCGGGTCCGGCGGGGCTGGTGGTTGGTCCAGGTGCCGTAGCCGTACTCGGCGATGTGCAGGCCGTAGAGCATGAGCTCGCCGTCGCGTTCCTGGGCGAAGGCGTCGACCAGCGACACCCGCCCCTCCCGCAGCGACTTCACCTCGGTGCCGGCCAGCACGATCCCCGCCTCGTACGTCTTCAGGACGGTGTAGTCGTGCCGGGCCTTCTTGTTGGAGGCGATGAGCTTGCGCTCCGTGTCCCTGGACACGACGACCTCCTGCGGGTGGGCTGCGGACCGGATGCAGGATACCGGCCGGCGCCGCCGGGGTCGGCGGGGCGCGGCGGGTACGGCCGGCAGCTCCAGCCGGACCCGGTCGCCACCCGCCAGCCGGTAGGGTCGGCGGTCGTGACCGAACCGGACTTCCTCACCGCCACCCGCACCTCGTACGACACCATGGCCGCCGATTACAAAGAGTTCGTCCGCAACGAGCTGGCCGCCCGGCCGCTCGAACGGGCCATGCTCGCGGCCTTCGCCGAGCTGGTCCTCGCCGACGGAGGCGGGCCGGTCCTGGAGGTCGGCTGCGGGCCGGGGCGGATCACCCGGCACCTGCACGACCTCGGCCTGGAGGCCGCGGGCCTGGACCTGTCGCCGGGCATGGTCGCGCAGGCCCGCCGGGACCACCCCGACCTGCGCTTCACCGAGGGATCCATGCTGGAACTCGACCTGCCCGACGGCGCGCTCGCCGGCCTGGTCGCCTGGTACTCCGTCATCCACCTGCCCGACGATCGGCTGCCGGCCGCGTTCGCCGAGTTCCACCGGGTCCTCGCTCCCGGCGGGCACCTGCTGCTCGCCTTCCAGGTCGGCGACGAGCCGAAGCACTTCACCGACGCGTGGGGGCGCCCGGTCTCCCTCACCTTCCACCGCCGCCGGCCCGAGCAGGTGGCGCGGCTGCTGGACGCCGCCGGGCTGGACGTGCGGGCCCGGCTGTGCCGGGAGCCGCAGGAGTGGGACGGGCGGACGGAAGCCACCCCGCAGGCCTGCCTGCTGGCCCGTCGTCGCCAGTGACGACCGGCGGTGACCGGGCGACCACGACGGCTCGTATCCTTCTCCCGCGGATCCTGTCCCGTGGACCGAAACGAACCGATGAGGAGGTTGGTGTGAGCAGCCGGACCGAGACGTTGGAGTTCCAGGCCGAGACGCGTCAACTGCTGCAGTTGATGGTGCACTCGATCTACTCGCACAAGGACGTGTTCCTGCGGGAACTGGTCTCCAACGCCTCCGACGCGCTGGACAAGCTGCGGCTGGAGTCCCTGGTCGACAAGGACCTGGCGGCCGACACCGCCGACCTGCACATCGAGATCGAGACCGACCCGGCGGCCCGCACCCTCACCGTGCGCGACAACGGCATCGGCATGTCCCGCGAGGACGTCGTCTCGCTGATCGGCACCATCGCCCGCTCCGGCACGGCCGAGCTGCTGCGCAAGCTGAAGGAGTCGCGGGAGGCGGCCGCGCAGGACCTGATCGGCCAGTTCGGCGTCGGCTTCTACTCAACGTTCATGGTGGCCGACACGGTCACCCTGCTGACCCGCCGGGCCGGCCAGACCGAGGGCACCCGCTGGCAGTCCACCGGCGAGGGCACCTACGTCGTGGAGACGGTCGACGACGCCCCGCAGGGCACCTCGGTCACCGTGCGCCTGAAGCCGGCCGACAGCGAGGACAACCTCGCCGACTACACCGACCACCGCAAGGTCCGCGAGATCGTCAAGCGGTACTCCGACTTCATCGCCTGGCCGATCCGGCTCGTCACGCCCGACGCCGAGCCGGTCACCCTCAACTCGATGAAGGCGCTCTGGGCCCGGCCGCGCGACGAGGTCGCCGAGGAGGAGTACCGCGACTTCTACCGGCACGTCAGCCACGACTGGGCCGACCCGCTGGAGACCATCCACATGCGGGGCGAGGGCGTCTTCGAGTACGAGGCGCTGCTCTTCATCCCGACGCACGCCCCGTTCGACCTGTTCATGGCCGACGGCCGGCGCGGGGTGCAGCTGTACGTCAAGCGGGTGTTCGTGATGGACGACTGCGCCGCGCTCATGCCCAACTACCTGCGCTTCGTCAAGGGCGTGGTGGACGCGCTCGACCTGTCGCTGAACATCTCCCGGGAGATCCTCCAGCAGGACCGGCAGATCCAGATCGTGCGCCGCCGGCTGGTCCGCAAGGTGCTCGCCACCGTCAAGGAGATGCGCACCGAGCACGCCGACCGGTACCGGACCTTCTGGTCGGAGTTCGGCCGGGTGGTCAAGGAGGGGCTGCTGGAGGACCCGGACAACCAGCAGGCGATCCTCGACATCGTCTCGGTCGCCTCCACCCACGACGCCACCGAGCCCACCACGCTGCGCGAGTACGTCGAGCGGATGAAGGACGGCCAGGAGGAGATCTACTACGCCACCGGCGAGAACCGGGCCATGCTGGAGAACTCGCCGCACATGGAGGCCTTCCGCGCCAAGGGCTACGAGGTGCTGCTGCTCACCGACCCGGTCGACGAGGTGTGGGTGGAGCGGGTCGCGCAGTTCGACGGCCGGCCGCTGCGCTCGATCGCCAAGGGCGAGGTGGACCTGGACACCGAGCAGGAGCGCGAGGAGGCCGAAACGGAACGGGAGCGGCAGACCAAGGAGTACGCCGCCCTGCTCGCCTTCCTCGGCGGCGCGCTGGCCGACAGCGTCAAGGAGGTGCGGCTCTCCTCCCGCCTGACCACCTCGCCGGCCTGCATCGTCGGCGACCCCCACGACATCACGCCCACCTTGGAGAAGATGTACCGCGCGATGGGGCAGGAGGTGCCGAAGGTGAAGCGCATCCTCGAACTCAACCCGACCCACCCGCTGGTCACCGGCCTGCGCGCGGCGCACGAGCGCGGCGGCGACTCCGCCGCCCTCACCGAGACCGCCGAGCTGCTGTACGGCATGGCGCTGCTCGCCGAGGGCGGCGACCTGGCCGACCCGGCGCGGTTCGCCCGGGTCCTCGCCGACCGGCTGGCCCGCACCCTCTGACGCGACGACGGCCCCGGCCCGGTGGGGGAGCACCGGGCCGGGGCCGACTGCTCAGGAACCGACCCGCACGCCCATCGCCGCCCAGGTGGCCGGGCCGACCACCCCGTCCACGGTCAGCCCTCGCATGCCCTGGTACCAGCGCACCCCGGCCTCGGTCTTCGCGTCGAAGGCGCCGCTCGCGGGGCCGCACCGCTTCGCGCCGACGAACCGCTGGACGAAGGTCACGTCCCCGCCAGTGCTGCCGCGCCGCAGCGTCCGCGAGCCCGGTCTGCCCCCGGACACGGGCGTCGCCGGCCGGCCGCTGGGCACCGACGGGGCCGGCTTGACGGCCGCGCGCAGGGCCGCCACGGTACGCGGGCCGACCACCCCGTCGGCGGTGAGCTTCCGTGCGGTCTGGAACGACCGTACCCAGGCGGCCACGGCGGACCCGAACACCCCGTCGGCCGTCAGCCGGGCCCCGAGGCGGTGGGCGACGGCCTGCAACTCCCGGACGTCGCCGCCCCGGCAGCCGGCGCGCAGCACCCGGTCGCCCAGCCGCGCCGTCGTGGCGGTGGCGATGCCCCACGGGTGGCGGCTGTCCTCCAGGCTCCGCTGGTGGCTGACGCTGACGTGCAGGTGCTTGTCGTGCGGATTCGGCCCGGTGTACCGGGCCGGCCGGAAGCTGCGGGTACGGCTCCAGATCTTCCGGTCGTAGATGACGTACTGGGTGGACGGATGGCTGACGGCCTGCCGGACGACCAGCAGCGGGTCGATCCCGTCGACATCCACGTCCACCGCGTTGACCGATTGATCGTCATTGTCCGGATTGTGGTCCGAGCGGCGCGCCTGGTGACTGGCGTCGCCCAACCAGCCGTCGGACTTGCGGTCGCGCTGCGGCCAGCGGGTGTCTATCTCCTCGCGCAGCACCCGCAGCGCAGGCGCCAGGTGCACGCCCATCTCACTCCTCCTCTTCCAGCGCGGCGGCCAGGTCGAAGTCGACCTCGTCGCCGGCCAGGCTCTCCGGGTCGTCGTCCTCGGTCAGGGTGGCGACGAGGTATTCGGTGTCGGTGCTGACGGTGTCCATGAAGGTCCTCCCTCTCGCGGATGGCCGGCCGCCGCGAACCGGGGCGGACCGTGAGGGCCAGGGCGCCGGCGATCGGCATCTGGCGGCCGGCGGGTCCGACGCGACGGCGCCGAGGCCGCGCTCTGCTCCCTACCGTCCGAGTCGGCGGCCGGACTGCCCAGACATGAGTCGCCAATCAGCGGTAACGCTGACCGTCCGGCGGCGCGGGCCGCCGATCAAGGCCGCCTGACCAGCGAAGACGGGAGGCGAGGGCACCTGATCCGCTTCTCGGGGCGAGGCTTTCGGCCCAGTCGTGACGGGTTCCCGACCCGCCCTTGTAGAGCACCACCGACCGACCCGCAACTTGAAGGAGGACGCCGTCGCTCAGCCGGGTGAAGAACTTCACAAGAAGTGGGCAATCGCCCCAAACTGTTCCTAACGTCGTTCGTGTCCGCGATCGCGGACACCACGGCCGGTAACGCCTAATCCATGCCGCCGGCCGGTGGGACCTTGTCAGCGGGCATGGAGCGGGGGACCCACACGTTCCTCGGTGCACGTCACCTCGGGGTGAAGCCGCCCACGGGCGGCCGGGCTCCTCGGCCCGAACCCGACAGCTCACCTCGTCGGCGTGGAGGAATCCACATGGCAACTGAATACACCGCCCGTCACCGACGGGTCAGCTCGCGCCGCCTCGCCGTCGGCACGCTCGCCGTCGGTGCGGTCACCGGGGTCGCCGTCCTGGCACCGGCGTCGCCGGCCAGCGCCGCCAGCGTCAACTGGGACGCGATCGCCCAGTGCGAGTCCGGCGGCAACTGGCACATCAACACCGGCAACGGCTACTACGGCGGCCTGCAGTTCTCGCAGAGCACCTGGTCCGGCTACGGCGGCAAGAAGTATGCCTCCCGTGCCGACCTGGCCAGCCGCGGCGAGCAGATCGCGATCGCCGAGAAGGTGCTCGACGGTCAGGGCATCGGTGCCTGGCCGACCTGCGGCAGGAAGGGTGGCTCCACCAAGAGCTACTCCACCACCTCTGAGAAGGCGGAGAAGTCGCATAAGTCGCAGAAGCGCTCCGGCTCGTCGAAGGCCACCTCCACCGAGCGGTCCTCGCGGGAGCAGCACAGCACCCGCAGCCAGCGGCGCAGCGCGCCGGCCGGGACCGGCGACGGGTACGTGGTGCGGCCGGGTGACACCCTGTCGCAGATCGCCGACGCCCGGGACCTGGCCGGTGGCTGGCAGGCGCTGTACGAGCGCAACAAGCGCGTGGTCGGCGCCGACCCAGGGCTGATCTTCCCGGGGCAGAAGCTCAGCCTCTGACGCGTCACTGTCCTGAAGCAGCGGCAGACCGTATCGACGCCCGGCCGGCCCGCACCGGCCGGGCGTCGAGGTCTGCGCTCCGCACCGTCGGTGCGCCCGGCGCAATGTCACTCCGGATCCGCCGGGCGGCGCGCTCCGGTCGGTTGGTCGCGCCGCCGCCGGGTACCAGGAGCACCACGTGCCCGATCGCGAGCGCGGCCGACCGCCGACGTGTCCGTCGCGGTGGCGGATAGGGTTGACCCTGGTGTGCCGGGAAGTCTGGTCGGCGATGGATGACGCGACCCCTGCCGACGAGGAGTTTCCGTGACCGACGCCACCCGGCGCCGTACCAGCCTGTTCGGCCGACGCTCATGGCGCGAGACCAGGCGCATCTCCGCCATTCTCCGCAAGGAGACCGTGGGCGGGGGACTCCTGCTCATCGGGGCGTTGCTGGCACTCGTCTGGTCGAACTCGCCCTGGGCGGACAGCTACCAGTCGGTACGGGACTTCCGAGTCGGCCCGGCGTCCCTGCACCTTGACCTCAGCCTGGCCACCTGGGCCGCCGACGGCCTGCTGGCGATCTTCTTCTTCGTCGCCGGGCTGGAACTCAAGCGGGAATTCGTCGCCGGCGACCTGCGCGACCCGCGCCGGGCCGCGGTGCCGGTCGCGGCGGCCGTCGGTGGAGTGCTCGTGCCCGCCGCCATCTACTACCTCATCGCCGCCGGCGCAGGCGAGGGCGCGGCGAAGGGCTGGGCCATCCCGACCGCGACCGACATCGCCTTCGCGCTGGCGGTGCTCGCGGTGGTGGGCCGGTTCCTGCCCTCCGCGCTACGCACCTTCCTGCTCACCCTGGCCGTCGTCGACGACCTGCTGGCGATCGTCATCATCGCGGTCTTCTACACCGCCGACCTGTCGGTCGGGCCGCTGCTGGGCGCCGTGGTGCCGCTCGCGGTGTTCGGGCTGCTGGTGCAGCGCCGCGTCCGGTCCTGGTGGCTGCTGCTGCCCCTCGCCGCGGTGACCTGGACGCTGATGCACGAGTCCGGCGTACACGCCACCGTGGCGGGAGTCCTGTTGGCCTTCACGGTTCCGGTGATCCGTAGCGAGGCTGCCGGTGGACCGGATGCGGGGCCTGGGCTGGCCGAGCATTTCGAGCACCGGTTCCGACCGATCTCCGCCGGGGTGGCGGTGCCGGTCTTCGCGTTCCTCTCCGCCGGCGTCACCATCGGTGGTGTCGCCGGCCTGGCCACCGCCCTGACGGACCGGGTGGCGCTGGGCATCGTCGCCGGCCTGGTCGTCGGCAAGCCGGTCGGCATCATGGCCGCCACCTGGCTGGTCTCCCGGTTCACCCGTGCCGACCTCGACGAGGGCCTCAACTGGCTCGACGTGCTCGGCCTGGCGCTGCTCGGCGGGATCGGCTTCACCGTGTCCCTGCTCATCGGCGAGCTGGCCTTCGGCCTCGGCAGCGAACGGGACGGCCATGTAAAGGTCGCCGTGCTCGCCGGATCCCTGCTCGCGGCGCTGCTCGCGACGTTCATCCTCCGCGCCCGCACCCGCCTGTACCGGCGGGTGCACGAGCTGGAGACCGTCGACCGCGACCGGGACGGCGTCCCGGACGTCTACGAGTCGCAGACCGACGGCGCCGCTGGTCGGTGAGCCGGATCGTCTCACGGTGTCGATTTCGCTGGGCACTGCCGGTGCCTGTCACGCAGCGGTAGCAGTCCTGGCTCACTCGGTGGCGGCGAAGCGTTCGACGTTGTCGATCGGACCGACGACGAGGATGAGGTCACCGTAGGCCAGCACGGTGTCGGCCGTGGCGTGGGTGAACTCCGGTCGTCGTCCGGCCAGGGCCGCCTGGGGTTTGACCGCGACCACCGTGACCCCCCACCGGCTGCGTAGCCGGGACTCGCGCAGCGGCACCCCGACCACGTCGCGGGGTGGGGTGGTCTTGATCACGGCGAAGTCGGCGTCGACCTCGACATAGTCGAGGATGCGGCCGGAGAGGAGGTGGGCGACACGTTCACCCATGTCGTGTTCGGGTGCGACCACCTTGTGGGCGCCGACCCGGGTGAGGATGTGGCGGTGCTGGTCACTGATGGCCTTGGCCCAGATGTCGGGGATGCCGAGCTCGGACAGCAGGCTGGTGGTGAGGATGCTGGCCTGGATGTCGGTGCCGATGGCCACGACCGCCCGGTGGAACTCGCCCACGCCGAGCTGCCGGAGCGCCTCGATGTCGGTGGAGTCGGCGGTGATCACGTGCGGCAACCTGCCGGAGATCGCCTGGACCACCTTGGGGCGGTTGTCGATGCCGAGGACCTCGGTGCCGCGGCTGGCCAGTTCGAGGGCCAGCGCGCTGCCGAAGCGGCCCAGGCCGATGACTACCACTGGTTCGGTCGGTGTGTCAGCCAACGATCGTCCTCTCCTCGGGCAGTTCGAAGCGCCGGGTCCGTTCGCGCAGCGCCAGCGCGGAGGCCAGGGTCAGCGGCCCGATCCGGCCGGCGAACATCAGTACGATCAACAGCAGGTCCGCCTGCGGCGGCAGGCTGCCGGTGATCCCGGTGGACAGCCCGACCGTGGCGAAGGCCGAAACCGCCTCGAACAGGATCTGCTCCAGTTCGTAGGAGGTGATCGCGACCAGCATGAACGTGGCCGTCACCACCGCGCCGACGCCGAGGAGCGCCACCGCCAGTGCCTGTCGCTGGTTGGTGGCGGGAATCCGTCGGCGGCCGACGTTGACGTGCGTCTCGCCCCGCATCTCCGACCACAGCACGAACGCCAGCAGCCCGAAGGTGGTCACCTTGATCCCGCCGGCCGTGCCGGCGCTGCCCCCACCGATGAACATCAGCACGTCGCTGGCGAGCAGACTCTCGGGGCGCATGGCACCGATGTCGAGGCTGTTGAACCCGGCGGTGCGGGTCATCGCCGAGGCGAAGAACCCGGCGAGGAGCTTCTCCGGACCGCTCAGCGGACCCAGGGTCCGCGGGTTGGTGAACTCGGCCAGGGTGAGCACCAGGGTGCCGAGCACGAGCAGCGTCACCGTCAGCGTGACGGTGAGGCGGGTCAGCACGGACCACTGCGCGGGCCGCCAGCACCGTACGAGTTCGAACACGACGGGAAAGCCCAGGCCGCCGAGGATCACCGCCGCAGCGATGGTGAGCGTGATCCACGGGTCGGTGACGTAGCCGACGAGGCTGTCGGCGTTGGTGGAGAAGCCGGCGTTGTTGAAGGCCGAGACGGCATGGAACACCCCGTCGTAGACGGCCGCGCCGAACGGCTCGTGGTAGGCGGTGGCGAACCGCAGTGTCAGCGCCACCGCCACGACGGCCTCGCTGACCAGGCTGAACAGCACGATCCGGCGGACGACGCCCCGTACGTCGGTCAGGTCCAGGCTCTTGGTCTCCGCTTGGGCCAGGAACCGGGCCCGCAGTCCGAGACGGCGGGACAGCAGTACGGTGAACAGCGTCGCCAGGGTCATGATGCCCAAACCGCCGACCTGGATGAGCAACAGGATGACCACCTGCCCGAAGCCCGACCAGTAGCTGCCGGTGTCTACCGTGACCAGGCCGGTCACGCACACCGCGGACGTCGCGGTGAACAGGGCGTCGAGCAGCGTCGCGCGCTGCCCGGACTGGGTGGCTGCCGGTAACGACAGCAGTGCCGCACCCGTTGCGATCGCGGCCGCGAACGCTGTGGTGATCACCTGAGCCGGGTGCTGGAAGCGGCTGCTGCGCCGCTTCCACGCCGGTCTCCGGGTCAGCACCGGCACGACGTGCCCGCCTGTTCGCCCCGGACGGCGTACCTCGCCCGCTCGCTCCGCCGGTCTGTCAACACCACGGGACGGATCATCGCACGAACGCTGCTGGCGGTCACCGCATGATCGGCGCGGGTCGGTGCGTCCATCCGCTTGTGGCAGCTGGTTATGATCACCGGGATCCGTGGAGCGCCGGGAAGTCTGGTCGGCACCGTACCGAACCGCGCCCTCCCGGAGGTCCACCCCGTGCTGCTGCTCTCCTTCGCCGCTCTCCTGCTGGCCGCCGTGCTCGTGTCGGCGCTGGCCCACCGCACCATCCTCTCCACGGCGGCGCTGTTCCTCCTCGCCGGCTTCATCCTCGGCGAGGGCACCAC
The DNA here is from genome assembly GCF_018070095.1 of Micromonospora sp. U56. NCBI lineage: Bacteria > Bacillati > Actinomycetota > Actinomycetes > Micromonosporales > Micromonosporaceae > Micromonospora > Micromonospora sp. U56. The sequence goes on along the minus strand of NZ_JAGPYL010000013.1, from coordinate 58,224 downwards.
CGGCGTGCTGCACCTGCGGGCCGACTCGCCGATCGTGGCGCAGCTGGCCGAACTCGCGCTGTTCGCGGTGCTGTTCACCGACGGGATGCGGGTCGGCTGGGCCGACCTGCGCTCCGCGTGGCGGCTGCCGGGACGTGCGCTGGGCTGGGGCCTGCCGTTGACCCTGCTGGTCACCGCGGTGCTCGCCCACTTCGTGGCCGGGTTGGCCTGGCCGGAGGCACTGCTGGTCGGGGCGGTCCTCGCCCCGACCGACCCGGTCTTCGCCGCCGCGCTGGTCGGCAACGACAAGGTTCCGGCCCGGCTGCGGCACCTGCTCAACGTCGAGTCCGGGGTCAACGACGGCCTGGCGCTGCCGTTCGTGGTGGTGCTGCTCGCCGTGGCCGCCGGCTCCGACGACCTGCACCTGGGGGACCTGGGCATCGAGCTGGCGGTCGGCCTGCTGATCGGCGTGCTGGTGCCGCTGGTGGCGATCGCGTTGGAGCGGACCCGCTGGCTCGCCGCCTCGGCCGCGTACGCCCCGCTGAACGGGGTGGCCATCGGGCTGCTGGTGCTGGCGTTGGGCAAGGCCACCCACGGCAACCTGTTCCTGGCCGCGTTCGCCGCCGGGATCACCGTAGCCACGTTCGGGCCGCGGGAGCGCGCGGCGTTCGAGCACTTCGGGGAGAACGTCGCCGAGTTGCTGAAGCTGGCCGCGCTGCTGGTGTTCGGGGCGCTGATCTCGGTGGAGTTCCTCGGGGAGATCTCCTGGACCGGCTGGGTGTTCGCCGTCCTGGCGATCGTGGTCGCCCGGCCGGTCGCGCTGTGGATCTCGTTCCTGCGTTCCGGACTCGGCCTGCGGGAGCAGGCCGCCGCGATGTGGTTCGGGCCGAAGGGGTTCGCGTCGGTGGTCTACGGGCTGCTGGTGCTGGAGTCCGGCATCGCCGCCGGGGACGAGGTGTTCCACCTGGTCGCGCTGACGATCGTCATCTCCATTCTCGCGCACTCCTCGACCGACGTGGTGGTCGCCCGGGCCTTCGACGACACCCGGGAGGTCCCGGCCTGGCACGGGGCCCTGCGCCGAGCGCGGCGGTCGGTGACGACTTCCGGCCGGCGCGACGATCGCGCCGGTGCGTCCCCGCACAGCGAGCCGGTAGCGGGCGACGGACCGGCCGGTGACCGGCCCGCCGACCCGACCGGAGATCAGGCGAGCGCGAAGTAGCGCAGCCAGAGGTAGGGCACCGCGAGCCCGACGGTGATCAGGGTGACCACCAGGCCGTAGCGGGTGAACTGCCAGAAGGTGATGCGGTGTCCGGCGCGTTCGGCGAGGCCGAGCACGACGACGTTGGCCGACGCGCCGACGGCGGTGGCGTTGCCGCCCAGGTCGGCGCCGAGGGCGAGGGCCCACCAGAGCACCCGGGACTGCTCGGTGTCACCCTGGGCGTTGACCAGCTCGGCGACGACCGGGCTCATGGTGGCCACGTACGGGATGTTGTCCACGATCGCCGACAGGACGGCCGAGCCCCAGAGCAGCACCATGGTGGCGGGGAGCAGCCGGTCCGCCGTGGCGTCGATGGCGGCGCGCGAGATCTGCTCCACCACGCCGGTGTTGACCAGGGCGCCCACCATGACGAACAGGCCGGCGAAGAAGACCAGGGTGGGCCATTCGACGTCCCGGCTGATCTCCCCGGCGTCCAGGCGGGAGAGCGCGAGCAGCAGCAGCCCGCCGAGCAGCGCCACCACCGCCGGTTCCAGGTGCAGGGTGGTGTGCAGGACGAACGCGGCGGTCACCGCGCCGAGCACGGCCAGCCCGAGCACGAGCAGCCGCCGGTCCCGGATCGCGTCGGCCTCGCGCAGCGCGGCGATCTGCGCGGCCCGCTCGGGGTCGTAGCGGAACGCCGACCGGAACAGCACCCGGCACAGGCCGAGGAAGACCACCAGCAGCAGCGCGACGAAGGGGGCCAGGTGGACGAGGAAGTCGTTGTAGCTCAGGCCACCCCGGCTGGCGATGATGATGTTCGGCGGGTCGCCGACGAGGGTGGCGGTGCCGCCGATGTTGGAGGCCAGCGCCTCGGCGATCAGGAACGGCACCGCCGGCACGCCGAGGCGTTCGCAGACCAGGAACGTCACCGGGGCGATCAGCAGCACGGTGGTGACGTTGTCCAGCGCCGCCGAGGCCACGGCGGTGATCAGGACCAGGAGCACCATCACCCGGAACGGTCGGCCCCGGGCGCGTTTGGACGCCCACACCGCGACGTACTCGAACGCGCCCGTCCGCTTCAGCACGGCGACGATGAGCATCATCCCGACCAGCAGGAAGAGCACGTTCCAGTCGATGCCGGATTCTTCCGAGAAGAACGCGTGCTCGGTGTCGGTGGCCCCGATCAGGAACATCACCGCCGCCCCGCCGAGCGCGGCGGCGATCCGGTGGATCTTCTCGGTGGCGATCAGGACGTACGCGATCGTGAAGACGGCCACTGCCGCCCAGGCCAGCCCGCTCACGGCGTACCCAGCATCCGGTCGAGCAGCGCGTCGAGGCTGATCCCGCCGATCATCCGCTCCCCGCTGGCCGCCACCGCGACGAGCGGGCTGCGCTTCTGGGCCATCACCGCGGCGATCTCCAGGACGGTCGCACGCGGATCCACCACCGGGGGGTCCGTCTGCTCGGGGGGGAGCAGGTCCGCCACCGTCCGCCCTTCCACCCCCCGCAGGAACAGGTCCGCCGACGGTTCGTCGATCATCCGGGCCAGGGTCGGGTCCTCGCGGCAGTAGCTCGGGATCACCAGGCGGAGCACCTGGGTGCCCGGCAGCACCGTGACGGGGCAACCGGCGTCGTCGACCACGATCAGCCCGGGCAGGTTGTGGCCGGCCAGGAGCCGGGCCGCCTCCAGCGCGGACGTGTCGACGGTGATGGTGGGGAAGGGCACCGCGAGATCTCGGGCTCGCACCAAGGACTCCTGTGGGATCTGGTGGGGACAGGGCTCATCACACGCCGACCAGACTTCCCGGCACACCGGTGATCACTCTAGCCCCCCGGTCGGTCCCGGGCAGGCAGGCGACCGGCCGGACGAGCCGAGTTTCCTCCGCGCTCACCCGTGGCTACGCCGCTCCGGCCGGGTACGCCCGGGTCTCGCTGGCCTTGACCGCCGCCCACACCCGCTGCCCGGGCTCCAAGCGAAGCTGGGCGGCGGCGGCCGGGGTGACGTCGGCGGCGGCCGGGACCGGGCCGGCGAGCTGCACCCGCAGGTTGTCCCCGTGCCGCTGCACTCCGGCGACGGTGGCCGGCCAGGTGTTGCGGGGGCTGCCGTCGGGCTGCCGCGGGTGCAGGGCCACGGCGGCGGGCCGGAAGACCACGAAGGCGTCGCCGTCCAGCCGGTCGGCGGTGGCCAGGGCGAAGCCGTCGCCGAGGCGTACCTGGTGCCCGTCGGCGTGGCCCCGGTAGAGGTTCAGCCCGACGAGGCGGGCGACGTAGTCGGTGCGCGGGCGGGCGGTGACGGTGGCGGCGTCCCCCTCCTGCACCACCCGGCCGTCCTCGACGATGACCAGCCGGTCGGCCAGGGCAAGTGCGTCCAGCGGGTCGTGGGTGACCAGCAGCGTCGCGCCGTCGTGGTCGGCCAGGTGCCGGTGCAGGTGGGCCCGGGTGTCCAGGCGGGTCCGGGCGTCCAGCGCCGCCAGCGGCTCGTCGAGCAGGAGCAACCGCGGGCGTACGGCGAGCGCGCGGGCCAGGGCGACCCGCTGGGCCTGCCCGCCGGAGAGCTGCCGCGGCCGGCTCCGGGCGTGTCCGGACAGTCCGACCCGGTCCAGCCAGCCGGCCGCCTGCTCGCGGGCGGACCGTCGATCGAGGCCCTGCCGGCGGGGGCCGAACGCGACGTTGTCCAGCGCGCTCAGGTGCGGGAAGAGCAGGTAGTCCTGGAACACCACGCCGACCCGGCGCCGCTCCGGCGGGATCCAGCGGGCCCGGTCGGGCCGGTCCAGGTCGACGCCGTCGAGCAGGACGTGACCACCGGTGAGCGGCTGGAGCCCGGCGAGGGCGCGCAGGGCGGTGGTCTTGCCGGCGCCGTTCGGGCCGAGCAGCGCGACCACCTCGCCGGCGCCGACGGTCAGCCGGACGTCGAGGCGGAAGGCGGCCCGGTCGACGACCAGGTGGCCGTCCAGCAGCGGGGCGCTCACGGGCTGGTGATCCAGCGGTCACGCAGGCCGGCGAGGATCGCCACCGAGACGGTGAGCAGGATCAGGCTGAGCACGATCGCCGCGTCCAGGTCGGTCTCCAGGGCCAGGTAGACGGCGAGCGGCATGGTCTGGGTCCGGCCGGGATAGTTGCCGGCGAAGGTGATCGTCGCCCCGAACTCGCCCAGCGCCCGGGCCCAGCAGAGCACCGCGCCGGCCGCGACGCCGGGAGCGATCAGCGGCAGGGTGACGTGGGTGAAGGTGGTCCACCGGCCCGCGCCGAGGGTGGCCGCCGCCTCCTCGTAGCGGCTGTCCGCGCCGCGCAGCGCGCCCTCGACGGCGATGATCAGGAACGGCATCGCCACGAACGCCTCGGCGAGCACCACGCCGGTGGTGGTGAACGGCAGGGTGAGGCCGAAGGCGCCGTCCAGCCACCGCCCGAGCAGCCCGTTGCGGCCGAACACCAGCAGCAACGCCACGCCGCCGACCACCGGGGGCAGCACCAGCGGCACGGTGACCAGGGCCCGCACCACCCGGCGGCCGGGGAACTCCACCCGCGCCAGCAGCCAGGCCAGGGGTACGCCGCAGGCCAGGCAGAGCAGGGTGGCCAGGGTCGCGCACTGCACCGACAGCCGTAGCGCGGTGAGCACGCCCGGCGCGGTCAGCCGCTGCGGCAGCGTCGCCCACGGGGTACGCGCCAGCAGCCCGGCCAGCGGCAGCACCAGGAGGAGCAGCCCCAGCCCGGCCGGTACGAGCAGCGCGACCGGCACCCGCCGGCCGGGCCGTCGCCGGGTACGCGGCGCAGCGGCGTCCGGTGCGGCGGTCACGACCCGGTGGGCGGCTGGAAGCCGGCGTCGGTGAGCACGGCCCGGCCCTGGTCGGAGCGGACGTGCTCGACGAAGGCGCGGGCGGTGGTCGGGTTCGGCGCGTCCTTCAGCACCACCACCGGGTAGTCGTTGACCGCGCGGGCGGACTCGGGGAACTCGACGCCGTCCACCTTCGCGGCGGACCTGACGTCGGTGCGGTAGACCAGCGCGGCGTCGACCTCGCCGAGCGTCACCTTGGACAGCGCGCCCTTGACGTCCTGCTCCAGCGTCACCGGGGTCAGCTTCACGCCCGCCGCGGCGAGCACTCTGGTGGCGGCGCCGCCGCAGGGCACCTGCTCGGCGCAGAGCGCCACCTTGACGTCGGGCCGGGTCAGGTCGGCCAGCCCGGTGACCCGGCCGGGGTTGCCCTTCGGCACGGCGATGACGAGCTGGTTGCGGGCGAAGACGGTGGGGGAGCCGTCGGCGGCCCCGGCGTCGGTGACGGTGGCCATGTTCCTCGCGGCGGCCGAGGCGAACACGTCCGCCGGGGCGCCCTGGGTGATCTGGGTGGCCAGGGCCGAGCTGCCGGCGAAGTTGAAGGTGACCCGCACACCCGGGTGCGCGGCCTCGAACTGGCGGCCCAGCGTCGCGAAGGACTCGGTCAGCGACGCGGCGGCGAAGACGGTCACCGTGCCGGTGACCCCGCTCGGTCCGCCGTCGTCGGCGTCGCCGCCGCAGCCGGCGAGGCCGAACGCGGCCACCGTCGGCAGGACGGCCAGGGCGGTACGGATCCTCGTCATCAGTGTTGTGGCGTGGATACTCCCGCCTTCAGGTGGGGGAGGAAACGCCACTCCCTCCCCTCAGTGATCAATTTACATGAATCATTGGTACAATGTGAGACGTGGGTGAGGTGGTGAAGCGGGCGTACAAGTACCGCTTCTATCCGACTCCTGAGCAGGTCGAGCAGTTGAACCGGACGTTCGGCTGCGTGCGTCTGGTCTACAACCGGGCTCTCGACGCGCGGACCCGGGCGTGGGTCGTGGACCGGCAGCGGACCAGCTATGTGCAGACCTCGGCGTGGCTGACCGAGTGGAAACGCACCGACGAGCTGGCGTTCCTGAACGAGGTGTCGTCGGTGCCGCTGCAGCAGGCGCTGCGGCATCTGCAAGCCGGGTTCGCCGCGTTCTGGGACAAGCGTTCCCGATACCCCCGGTTCAAGTCCAAGCGCAAGTCCCGGGCCTCGGCGGAGTACACCCGCTCGGCGTTCCGCTGGCGCGACGGTCAGCTCACCCTCGCGAAGATGGGCGCACCGCTGGCCGTCGCGTGGTCCCGACCCCTCCCCGAAGGCGCACAGCCGTCCACGGTCACGGTGTCGAGGGATTCCGCTGGGCGCTGGTTCGTGTCCCTGCTGGTCCAGGACCCGACGATCCGGGCACTGCCACCCCTGAGCGCGGCGGTGGGGGTGGATGCGGGTATCACCAGCCTGGTCACTCTGTCCACCGGAGAGAAGGTCACCAACCCGCGTCACGAGCGGGCCGACCGGCGGAAACTGGCTACCGCGCAGCGGGAGTTGTCCCGCAAGGCCAAGGGCTCCGCCAACCGGACGAAAGCCCGGCTGAAGGTTGCCCGGATCCACGCCCGCATCGCCGACCGGCGCCGCGACCACCTGCACAAGCTGAGCACCCGACTCGTCCACGAGAATCAAACGGTCGTGATCGAAGACCTCAGCGTGCGCAACATGATCCGCAATCACAGTCTGGCCCGTGCCATCTCCGACGCTGCCTGGTCGGACCTGCGCGCGATGCTGGAGTACAAAGCCGCCTGGTACGGGCGGACGGTGATCGCGGTCGACCGCTGGTACCCGTCGTCCAAGACCTGCTCGACGTGTGGCCGCATCACCACGGCCATGCCGCTGACCGTCAGGTCGTGGACCTGCCCGGGATGCGCCACAGAGCATGACCGGGACGTCAACGCCGCCAGGAACATCCTCGCCGCCGGGCTGGCGGAGAGGTGAAACGCCTGTGGAGCTGACGTAAGACCTCACGGGAGTCCTCCCTACGGGCAGTCGGCGATGAAGCAGGAAACCCCACGGGCGACCACGGGGAATCCCCTCCCCTCAGGGAGGGGAGGATGTCAACAGCTGTTCCTCCCGCGCAGCAGCGGCGCGGCCCGCTCGACCACGACCGTGGTGGACTTGATCACGGCGACCGCGACCGAGCCGACCGTCAGGCCCAGCTCGTCGACCGCCTCCCGGCTCATCAGCGAGACCACCCGGAACGGGCCGGCCTGGATGTCGACCTGCGCCATCACCGTGTCCCGGACGACGGCGGTGACGATCCCGCGCAGCCGGTTGCGGGCCGAGGAGAACTCGGCGCGCCCGTCCGGCTCGGCGGCCTGGGCCCGGACGAAGCCGGCCAGCTCGACGCCGTCGACCAGCCGGTGGCCGTGCTCGTCCCGGGTCGCCGGCAGGCGTCCGGCGTCCACCCAGCGCCGCACGGTGTCGGTGCTGACGCCCAACAGCTCGGCGGCCTCGCTGATCCGGAACACGGTCACCGGATCACCCTAGCGGCTCGCGTCTGCGTGGCGAAAGCGGCAACGTGCCTTGCGTACCCGAGGGTGATGGCGGGCGGACGGCCGCATCTGCGGGTGCGGCGGTGCGAGAGAAGACGTCCCGCAGGGGCACAATGTGGCCATGCGGCAGGGCTTCGCTCACCAGGCGGTTCTCGACATGGCGCCGGACGCCGATCCGGGCGCGCCCGGGGCGGCCATCACCACGGCCCTCTGCGGCCACTGGGAACACGAGCCGCCCTGTCCGGTCGCGTCCCACCACACCCGGGCCGAACGGTCCGGTGACGAGGTACGCCTGCACATCCTCTTCGCCACCGAACCGCACCTGGTGGAGCGGGTGCGGCAGGACATCGACCGCGCCCTGGCGCGCGGCGAGCTGCGCGGCCCCGACGGCGGGACGACCCGGTGGCGGCTGCGGCTGAGCGGACCGAGCGAGCCGTCGCCGCAGGAGGCGGAGCACCTCGAGCGGTTGACCCGCGGCTAGCCCGTCCGCCGTCCGGCGTCCCCGGGCCGTGGGCGCGGCTGACCTACCATGCGGGCGTGGCGAACTTCGATGCGTCGGCGGCGGTCACGATGGTCTGGCAGCGGCAGAGTGTCTGGTCGCAGGCCGCGGTGGCCGAGAAACGGCGCGTCGTGCGCGCGCGGCGCACGGTCGCCGGCCTCACCATCGGCGCCGCCGTCGCCGGCTCCCTCGCCACCCAGCTCGGCGAGCCGCACCGGACGGCCAGCCGGGCGCTGGCCATCGTCGCCGCCGCCGCGCTGCTGCTGGTGCCGGTGGCGGCGAGGTGGACCTCGCGGGACACGGTGCACGCGTGGACCCGGCTGCGGTCGGTCTCCGAGGCGTTGAAGGCCGACGTCCACCGCTACCTGGCCGGGGTGGCGCCGTTCGCCGGCGCGGACCGCGACCGGGTGCTGCTGCGGCACGCCGACACCCTGCTCGACGACTCGGGTGACCTGGTCGGGCGGACCGTCGGCCTTGCGCCGGTCGCCCGGCCGCTGCCCGACGTCCAGGACGTGCCGAGCTATCTCAGCGCCCGGGTGCGGGGGCAGGTGGCGGGCTACTACACGCCGATGGCGCGGCGGATGGCCCGGCTGGCCGCGCGCGTCCGGTGGGCCGCGACGGCGGTGACCGTGGCCGGCGCCCTGCTCGCCGCGACCGTCGGGGTGCTCGGCGACGGGCTGGGCCTGACCGCGTGGCTCGGGGTCGCGGCGACCGTGACGACCGCCCTGGTCGGCTACGGGGCCGCGCAGCAGTACGAGGCCCAGCAGATCGAGTTCGCCCGGACGGCCGACCAGTTGACCCGGCTGTGCGTGACCCGCGAGGCCGGGCACGGCTGGACCGACGACGACGCGTTCGTCGCCGAGGCCGAGCGGATCATCTCGCTCTCCAACGAGGGCTGGATGGCGAAGATGATCGAAGAAGATGGCACAGCGCAGCAGTGACATCACAGCGGGTGAAATGTATTATCTTCGATGGTGTCGTCGACCGTGGATGTCGACCGACCATCAACCGCATATGGGGGAACCGACGTGGATCGCATCGCAGTCCGTCCCGACCCGACCCCGACCCCGAGCCCGCCGCCACTGGACGACCTGCGGCACACACCGCTCGGCCAGATCTCCCTCTCCCGGGCGCGTGCCGTCGCCCATGTCCACGACCGCAGGGTCGACCGTCCGACCGGCGTCGATGTCGCAGGCTTCGGCTCTTCGATCTGACGCTGGCGGGCCGGGCAGGAAGCCGCCCGGGCAGGTCAGCCCGCTGAGTCAGTACGTGCTCAAGCTGACCAGCCGCTGCGACCTCGCCTGCGACCACTGCTACGTCTACCAGCATCCCGACCAGTCCTGGCGCCACCAGCCACACGTGATGGCGGCGTCCACACTGGAACAGGCGGCGCGCCGGATCGCCGAACACGCCGCCGCGCACGGGCTCGACACCGTCCGCGTCGTGCTGCACGGCGGCGAGCCGCTGCTGGCCGGCGCGGGCGGCCTGGCCGCCGCCGCCGCCGAACTGCGCCGCCGGATCGACCCGGTGGCGCGGCTCGACCTGCGGATGCAGTCCAACGGCGTGCTGCTCACGCCGCGCATCTGCGACGTGCTCGTCGCGTACGACGTGAAGGTCGGCATCTCGCTCGACGGCGACCTGGCGGCCAACGACCTGCACCGCCGCTACGCCAGCGGTCAGAGCAGCCACGCCGCCGTGCTGCGCGGGCTGGCGCTGCTGCGCCGCCCCGAATACCGGTCCAGCTACGCGGGCATCCTGTGCACCATCGACCTGGCCAACGACCCGGTCGCGGGCTACGAGGCGCTGCTGGCCCAGGAGCCGCCGCAGATCGACTTCCTGCTCCCGCACGCCAACTGGGAGCGGCCCCCGGCGCGCCCCGAGGGGGTGCCCACCCCGTACGCCGACTGGCTGCTGGCGATCCACCGGCGGTGGCTGGCCGACGGGCGGCCGGTGCCGATCCGGCTGCTGGAATCCCTGCTCTCCACCGCGTCCGGCGGGGCCACCCGCACCGAGGCGGTCGGGCTGGGCTTCGCCGACCTGGTCGTCATCGAGACGGACGGGACCTTCGAGCAGGTCGACTCCCTCAAGTCCGCCTACGACGGCGCCCCGGCCACCGGGCTGGACATCTTTCGCCACCGGGTCGACGACGCCGCCGCCCACCCCATGATCGCCATCCGGCAGACCGGCCTCGCCGGACTCTGCGCCACCTGCCGGGAGTGCGAGGTCGTGCGGCAGTGCGGCGGCGGGCTCTTCGCCCACCGGTACCGCCCCGACACCGGCTTCGACAACCCGTCGGCCTACTGCGCAGACCTCAAGGAACTGATCCACGCGATGACGACCACCGACGTACCCGACCAGCGGCAGCCCAGCGACGCGCTGAGCCCGACGGTGCTCGACGACCTCGGCACCGGCTACGGCACCGTGGAGTCGACCCGCCACCTCGCCTCGGTCCACCTCGGGCTGGTCCGCGCGCTGCTGGTCGACCTCAGCCCCCGCGCGGCGCACGACGAGCGGGCCGCCGCCGGCTGGCAGCTGCTGGTCGACCTCGACCGCACCGCCCCCGAGGCCGTCCGCGCCGTGCTGGAGCACCCGTTCGTCCGTCGCTGGGCGCAGCGGTGCCGCGACGACGCGACCGCCGACCTGGCATACCTGGCGTGCGTCGCGGCCGCCGCCGCGATCCACGCCGGAGCCGACGCCGAGCTCACCGTGCCGGCGCGCGACGGGGCGCTGAGCCTGCCCACACTCGGCGCGCTGGCCGTCGACGCCGACGAGGAGGCGGTGCTCCTGTCCATCCACGACGGGGGGTTCACCGCGCGGGCCGGCGGGCGCCGGCTCACCGTGCGGCCCGGCCGGCCGGATGTCCCGGACGGGTGGCGGCCGGTGCGGGCGGCGGTCGCCGACGGGCACCACGTCCTGCTGGAGGACACCGACCCGTACCGGGACTGTTTCGCGGTGCCGGTCGCGGCCCGGCTGCCGGCGGCCACCGCCGACGAATGGACCCGGCAGCTGACCCGCGCGCTGCGCCGCGTCGACGTCGAGGCCGGCGGGTACGCCCCGGGCCTGCGGACGCTGCTGCGCACGGTGGTGCCGCTGCGGGCCGACGAGGGCGGGATGCAGCGCAGCGCCGCCGCCGGGGCCGCCTTCGGCGCGGTGGCCGTCGCGCCGGTCGGAGACGACGCGGCGCTCGCGGTGCTGCTGGTGCACGAGGTGCAGCACCTCAAGATGCACGCCGTGCTGGACGTCTGCGACCTGTTCGACCGGCACGACCGGCGCCGGCTGACCGTACCCTGGCGGGCGGACCCGCGACCGGTGGAGGGCGTCCTGCACGGCACGTACGCCCACCTGGCCGTCGCCGACGTGTGGCGTCGCCGGCCCGGCGGCGCGGCGGCGACCACCTTCCGCCGCTACCGCGACTGGACCGACGGCGCCCTCGACGCGCTGCTCGACCTCGGTGCGCTGACCGCCGCCGGCGAGCGGTTCGCGCACCGGATGCGCGACACGCTGGACAGCTGGTCGTGACCCCCGATGCCGCCGCGGTCACTGCTCCGGGCACCGATCGGCCCCGGTGCGGGTGACGGGGACACCCGGTATTGCGTACGCCGATACTGTGGACGGTTCAGGATGTCCCACGTCGGGCGGGAGCGGCAGGTGACCGAGGAAGAGTTCCGGGTCGACCCGTCCGCGCCCGTGTTCTTCCTCAGCTACGCCCGGACGAAGAACCGGGTCGCCGCGCCCCCGCGGGACACCAACAGCAAGGTGTTCCAGCTCTTCGTGGACCTCTCCGACCACGTGGTCGAGCTGCTCGGCCTGCCGCCGGGACGCCCGGCCGGCTTCATGGACCGGATGATCGACGGGGGGCAGCTCTGGACGGAGGACCTGGCCTTCGCCGCCGGTCACAGCCAGGTCTTCATCCCGCTGATCTCGCCGCAGTACCTCAACAGCGCCTGGTGCGCCCGCGAGTGGGACGCCTTCGCCCGCCGCCGGTTCACGCTGCGCCCCGGCGCGGCGGCCACGCCGGGGGAGACCCCGGTCATCCCGGTCAACTGGTCGGTGGTGGAGCGGCACCGGGTGCCGCCGGTCGTGTCGCAGCGGCAGATGTTCACCCCCACCCGGTTACCCTCGGACATCGCCCCGCAGTACCACGACGAGGGCATCTACGGCCTGCTCAGCCTCGGCAAGAACGGCAAGGACGCCTACGACGCGGTGGTGTGGCGCCTGGCGCAACGGGTCGCCAGGGCGTACCACACGCACTGGGTGCAGGCCCAGGTCCCCGCCGACCTGCAGCAGCTCCGCGCGACGTTCGAGGAGGTCGGGCATGACCTGGTCTGACGCTTCCTCGTCCGGCGCGCCACCGGGCCGGCAGACGTACTTCTTCCTCAGCTACGCCCATTCGGTGCCGCTGTCCGCGTCGGCCCGCCCCGACACCGACTTCTGGGTCAACCGGTTCTTCCAGGACCTCGGCGCCGCCGTGCGACGCGGCGCCCGCCGCACCGGCGAGCTGGACGTGGGGTTCTTCGATGGGCTGGTCAGCCCCGGCGCCGACCTCAAGCAGACGCTCACCGACGCGCTCAGCCTCGCCCACGTCTTCGTGCCGCTCTACTCGCCCAAGTACTTCAGCAACGCCTGGGCGGTCGGCGAGCGGGACTCGTTCCGCAGCCGGCTCACCCGGCTGGCGCCCGGCCGGGCCGCGCGGCACATCCTGCCGGTGCTCTGGCTGCCCCCGTCGCCCTGGGAGGAGCGGCCCGAGACGGCGCAGGCGCTGGAGCTGGTCGGCGACGGCGTCGAGCGGGCCGACTACGCCGAGAACGGGCTGCGCGCGCTGTGCAAGCTCAGCGCCTACCGCCGGCAGTACGAGAGCATCCTGTCCGTGCTCGCCGACCGGATCATCACGGTGGCGGAGAGCGAGCCGCTCGCCCCGTCCCGCGCCGCGACGGTGACCAGCAACCCGGTGACCGACAGCGGGGAGACCGCGCTGGTGGTCACCACGCTCACCCCGCACGACCCGCGCTGGCGGCCGTACGGCGACCAGCACGAGCTGGCCGTCGCCGACTACGTCGCGGCCACCGCCGAGCGGCTGGGCCTGTCCACCCGGGTGGTCGCCTTCGCCGACGCCCGCGCCCAGGCGCCGCAGTGCCCCACCGTCGTGCTGGTCGACGCCGCCATCGGCGCCGAGGCCGCGCGCGACGCGGTCGACGGGCTGCCCCGCTGGGCGGTGCCGCTGGTCATCGCCGCCGACGGTGAGCGTGGCGAGACGACGCCCGAGGCGATCGCCGGTACGTTGCAGGACGCGCGCTTTCCCCAGGTGCTGCCGGTGCGGGACATCGCGGAGTTCGAGCGCTGCGCGCCGCAGCTGGTGATCGAGGCCCGTAAGCAGTTCCTCCGACACGGTCCGGTCGATCCGCCCGACGGCCCGGCCGTGCCCCGGCCGAGCCTGCGTCCGGCCGGCGCATCAGACGTAGGGCGAGGGAAGGAAGACCGATGACGCGACCGCGCGATGGCCAGGTGGTCACCTTCTACTCATACAAGGGTGGCACCGGCCGCACGATGGCGCTGGCCAACACGGCCTGGATCCTGGCCGCGAACGGGCAGCGGGTGCTCGTCGCCGACTGGGACCTGGAATCCCCCGGCCTGCACCGGTTCTACGCGCCGTTCCTCGACCCCGAGCAGGTCGCCTCCACCGGCGGGGTGATGGACCTGATCCTGGAGTACGAGTGGGAGAACGCCCGGCGGCGCGCCGAGTCCGACGCCGCCGCCCGCCCCGGTGACTGGCACCGCCAGTTCGCCCGGGTGCACAAGTACGCCTTCTCGGTGAACTGGGAGTTCCCCGGCGGCGGCAGCCTCGACCTGCTGCTCGCCGGCCGGCACAACCCCGACTACGCCACCAGCGTCACCGGCCTGAACTGGGACAACTTCTACAACCGTCTCGGCGGCGCGCAGTTCTTCGACGCCCTGCGCGAGGACATGAAGCGGCACTACGACTACACGCTGATCGACAGCCGTACCGGCATCAGCGACGTCGCCGAGATCTGCACCATCCACCTGCCGGACGTGCTGGTGGACTGCTTCACCCTCAGCGACCAGGGCATCGACGGCGCCTCGGCGGTCGCCCGCCGGGTCCGGGGCTACGAGGGACGCCGCGCGCGGCGGGTGCTGCCGGTGCCGATGCGGGTCGACGACGGGGAGAAGGGCAAGCGGGACGCCGGCCGGACGCTGGCGATGCAGCGCTTCGCCGGCCTGCCCAGCGGCATGACCGACGCCGAACGCCAGGAGTACTGGCTGACCGTCGAGGTGCCCTACCGGGCGTACTACGCCTACGAGGAGACGCTGGCGACCTTCGGCGACGAGCCGGGCGGCCGGACCACCCTGCTGTCCGCGTACGAGACGTTGACCAGCCACATCACCAACGGCCGGATCGGCTCGCTGCCCCGGCTCGACGAGGCGCTGCGCCGGCAGACCGTCCAGCGCTTCGAGCGCAAGCCGGCCGTCCCCGACGAGCTGATCGTGCTGCGGCACGCCGCCGAGGACCAGGCCTGGGCGGAGTGGGTGCAGGCGGTGCTCACCGGCGCGGACCTGCGGGTGCTGACCGTCGCGCCGGGCGCCGTCGCGCCGGTGAAGGCCGACACCGCCTCCCGCGAGCTGCGGCTGGTCTCCCGGGCGTACGTCGCCGCGCGGGACCGGCTCGGCCCGGACATGGTCGGGCGCGGTGGCGCCACCCTGGCCGTGCACCTCGACGACACCCCGCCCGCCCCGGAAGTCCCCGTCGGCAGCTGGACCTCGGTGCACAACCGGAGCGTGGAGGCCGCCACCGAGCAACTGCTCAAGCTCGTCGGGCGGCCCACCGGCGACGGCGGGCGGGGCCTGCCGGGCGCCCGCTTCCCGGCCGTCGGGGCGGAGGTCTTCAACCCGCCCGGCCGCAACGTCCGCTTCACCGGCCGCGAGCTGCTGCTGCGCCGGCTGCGCGAGGAGCTGAAGGCCGGCGGCAACGAGCGCACCCCGGTGGCGCTGCTCGGCGGCGCCGGCATCGGCAAGACCCAGCTGGCCATCGAGTACGCGCACCGCTTCCGCGGCGCGTACGACATCGTCTGGTGGATCGACGCGGACCCGCCGCAGTTCGTCGACGTGCAGGTGTCCGACCTCGGCCGCGAACTCGGCCTGCCGGAGCTGCCGACCATCCCGGAGAAGACCCGGGCCGTGCGGCAGTGGCTCAGCCGCGCCGAGCGCCACGAGGACGGCGGCCAGCCACCCCGGTGGCTGCTGGTGTTCGACAACGCCGACCAGTACGAGCACGTCAAGGACTTCCTGCCGCAGGGCAACGGGCACGTCCTGGTCACCACTCGCAACCCGGACTGGGGGGACCTGGCCCGGGCCGTGGACGTGGAGGCGTTCCAGCGGACGGAGAGCGTGTCGCACCTGCGCGCCCGCATCGGCGAGCAGCTGATGAGCGTCGCCGAGGCCGAGCAGGTCGCCGAGGCGGTGGAGAACATCCCGATCCTGGTCGCGATGGCCGGCGCCTGGCTGGCCGACACCGGCACCCCGGTGGGCGACTACCTGGCCGGGCTGGAACGCACCGGCCCGGAGACCGACGTGTGGGGCCATTCCCTGCAGCGGCTCAAGGAGCAGTCCGCCGGCGCGTACCGGCTGCTCCAGCTCTCCTCGGTGCTGGCGCCGGAGATCTCCCTGGACCTGCTCTACGGCGACCAGGTGGCCCGGGTCATCGCGCCGCACGACCCGGTGGTGGCGGCCCGGGTCGCCGACCGGGTGTCCGAGCGGGACATCGCCGCGGCCCTGGTGCAGCGGATCAACCGGCTCGCGTTGATCAAGGTGGACCTGCACGCCCAGCGGGTGCAGGTGCACCGCCTGCTCCAGGCCGCGCTGCGGGTCCGGATGTCCGACACCGAGCTGAACGAGATCAAGCACGACGTGCACCGGATCCTCGCCGGGTCGCGCCCGTCGGGTGAGGTGGAGGATCCGGCCGTACAGGACCGGTTCCGCATCCTGTGGCCGCACCTGGACGGCTCCGACGCGGTCTCCTGCCAGGACGACAACGTCCGCCAGCTGGTGATCGACCGGATCCGGTACATCTACCTCAACGGCGGCTTCGAGCAGGGCGAGCAGTACGCGCGGCAGGCCGACAAGACGTGGTCGACGCGGCTGGAGGAGCTGTCACCGGACTCGCCGCCGCACCGGGCGCTGCGGGTGCAGCTGCTGCACCTGCGGTTCAACTGGGCGAACCTGCTACGCGGCCTGGGCCGGTTCGAGGAGGCCCGCCAGCTCGACGAGGACACCCTGCGCCAGCAGGAGGAACTGATCGGCGCCAGCCACCCGTACACGCTGATGACGGCCGGCAGTTACGCCGGCGACCTGCGCGCCCTCGGCCGCTACCGGGAGGCGCTGGAGCGGGACCTGCGCACCTACTCCGCCTCGGTGGAGGTGTTCGGCGAGGACAACCGTCGCACCCTGGTCGCCGCCAACAACCTGGCCGCCTCCTACCAGCTGATGGGCCAGTTCGTCCGGTCCCGGGAGCTGGACGAGAGCACCTACCGCCGGCTGCGGCTGGTGCTCGGCGCCGAGCACCCGCGGACCCTCTTCTCCGCCAGCAACCTGGCCCGGGACCTGCGCGAGGTCGGCGAGTACGAGCGGTCGGTGTCGCTGCTGCGGGGCGTGGTGGAGGGCTACCGCCGGCTCTTCGGCGAGCACTCCCGCGACGCGCTCGTCGCCCAGGCCAATCTCGCCGTCTCGCTGCGCAGCACCGGGGAGATCGACGAGGCGGCCGAGCTGCTCGACGTCGCCTACGAGCGGCTGCGCACCAGCTTCGGCCCGACCAGCCCGGACACCCTGTTCAGCTGGCTGAGTCGCACGGCGAACATGATGCTCCAGGGGCAGGGCGCCCGGGCCCGGGCCGAGCTGGCCGAGGTCGGGCAGATGTTCGCCCAGGTGTTCGGCGCCGAGCACCCGTACGCACTGGTCTGCCGCAACAACCTCGCGGTGGCGACCTGGGACGCGGGGGAGCACGCCACGGCCCGCACGCTCGCCGAGTCCGCCGCCGAGGCGCTGCGCGCGGCGCTGGAGGAGCGGCATCCGTTCGCGATGGCGGCGGCGAACAACGCCGCGGTCTTCGACATCAACTCCGGCGAGCTGGAGGAGGGCCGGGCGCGGCTGCGGACCGTCGTGGAGCGGATGGTCGAGGTGCTCGGCCCCGAACACCCCGACACCCTGCGCGGCCTGGGCAACCTGGAGGTCGTCCACCAGATGGCGTCGGGCGGGCTGGTGAGCATCGGCCGGACCCGGATCGCCGACCGGCTGGCCGACCGGATCGGTCAGCGGCATCCGAGCGTGCTGGTGCTGCGCGACGGCCGGCTGGTGCGCCGGGTCGTCGACCCGCACCCCTACTGATCGGGCCGGCTGCCGATCAGCACGTCCCGGCCCACCGGCGCGCCGACGTCGGTGAGCCAGCGCAGCATGCGCGGCAGCTCCTCGACGGCGTCGAAGTGCGCCGCGCCGGGCTGGACCTCCACCTCGGCGCCCGGAATCTGCCCGGCCAGCCACCGTGCGTGGCTGGCCGGGGCGAAGGTGTCCTCCGCGCCGTGCCACAGCCGCACCGGCGTCACCGCGGTGTCGATCGCCCCGAGGTCGAACTTCCAGCTCCGCCGCAGCGCCAGCACGTCGTCGATCCACCCGTACGGGCCGGCGCGCAGCGCCTCCTCGTAGGTGTCGGTGATGAGCCGGCGCAGCGCCGCGTCGTTGACCGCCCGCCGGTCCGCCGCGCTCATCTCCACCATCAGCTCCTCCAGCAGGAACCGTGGATCCTCGATCGCCCGCGCGGCGCGGCGCCGGATCTGCTCGATCACCGAGGCGGTGTCGCGATTGCCGTCGCCGCCGAAGCCGCGCACGTTGTCGCTGTTCATCCCGGCGAACCAGTCGAGCTGCGTGGCGTCGGACGGGGCGAAGCTGACCAGCACCGCGACCCGGGTCACCCGGCCGCGTAACGCGCCGTCGGCGGCGCAGGCAAGCGCGTGCGGGCCGCCGCCGGAGCGGCCGGCGACGGCGAAGTGCTCCAGCCCGAGCTGGTCGGCGATCGCCTCGACGTCGCGGGCGGCGTCGGCGACGTCGCGGCCCTCCCGCCGGTCGGAGTCGCCGTACCCGGGACGGTCGTGCGCGATGAGCCGGACGCCGAGCCGGTAGAGAACGATGCCGCGTGGCTTCGGACCACGGCGGCTGCCGGGGGTACCGTGGAGGAGGAAGACCGGAAACCCGTCGGGCGCGCCGGTGACCTCGTACGCCACGCGCTTGTTGTCCGCGCGGCGGGCGAATTCGGCCCCTGGTTCGCCATCTCGGGTCACTCCAGCCTGCCTTCCGGTGCTGCGTTCAGCCAACGTGCATAACCCGGCGGGTGAGGAAGCTGATCCGGCTGCGACAACCTCACTCAGCAGTCGAGCCTAACGGTCGGGCCGGTCGCGTCGCTACGGAGAGCATCGACAAGGGGCCGGATCTGTCGGAAACGACACCCGTCCGGTCTCTTATCCTGGAACTTCCGCCCGACGCCCTGACCGGCCGTTACGGGTGCCCGGCGGGTCACCGGTCGGCACCCGGGCGGCCCGCGCCGCACGCCTGCGGCCAGGCGTCGGTGGCCCACCCGCGGGCCGCGTCCGGGTCGGCGCCGGCGGCGCTCGGGTCGCCGTAGCGCCAGTGCAGCCGGTACTGGGCGCGCAGCCGGGGCCGGGGCACCTGCCACTCGTACGCGACGACGCCCTCGCGTTGCTGGCGGCGCGGGAGCACGTCGGCGGTCGTCTCGGAGGTGAACGACGTCTCGCTGCCCCAGACCGTGGGACGGGCGGCGGCGGGCAGGTCCAGCCGGATGGTGAGGCGGCGGGTGGGCAGCCGGATGTCGCGCTGCAACCAGTCGCCGAACTTCCACGCCGGCACCCGGTAAGCGTAGGCGAGCACGGTGTGCTGCCCGGGGTAGAGCGGCACGGGCGCGCCGCCGGTGTCGAACATCAGGGCGATCTTCAGGAAGGCGTCCCGGCTGCGGGTCACCCGCCAGCGCATCGGTTCCGGTCGGTCGGCGCCGATGGTGGCGGTGAAGTCGACCTCGTCCAGGGTGAGCGGGTGGCGGTTGTGGAAGTCCGTGGAGCGGGCCGGGTCGTCGGGGAACCGGTCGATGTCGATCTGCACGGTGTGCCGGGTGATCGGCTCGGTGCCGACGCTGTGCAGGACGCGCCGGAACCGGCACTCGTACCAGCCGTCGACGAGGGAGAGGGTGGCCTGCTCGTCGTCGATCACCAGGTGCGGCCCGGCGGGCGGTGGCACGGCGGTGGGGCCCAGGGCGGGGAGCCGGCCGTCGCCGCGCGCGCCGGCGAACTCGACGTACCGCTGCCAGATCCGGTTGCCGCTGTCGAGCACCAGTTCGACGCGGCGGGCGAACTCCTCGGTCGGCTGGTGCCGGCCGTTCTCGATGTGGCTGACGTACGAGGGGTCGAAGCCGGTCCGCTCCGCCAGTTCCTTCTTGGACAGTCGGCGCTGGTGTCGCCAGTGCGTCAGCTCCCGTACGAAAACCGCGGCCGCATCGTCCTGTATGGAGCCGTCCATGCCCCCGTCCCTGGGTGTCGGGCCTCAAGTGTGTCCCAGGTGTTGCGGCCGCGCCAGCCATGATTCGCCGGCCGGCAGCAGGTCCCGCCCGCCGGCGTCGAAACTGTGAACGGGGCGTTACCGGGCGGCCAACACCACCGCCGCGCGGCCGCCGGTCACCGCTCGTGCCGCGACGCGTGGGACTCCGGCCGTCTGGGTATCACCCCCGGTCATGAGCACGAGCAGCACGGCGACCGACGAGCGCCCCGCGACCAGCGCGAACGTGGGTACGGTCGCGGTCGTCGCCCATCGGAAGAAGACCCTCGGCGGCGGTCTCGACGAACTGCGCGCGGCCCTCGTCGCCGCCGGGGTCGAGGACCTGCTCTGGTACGAGGTGCCCAAGAGCCGCAAGGCGCCCAAGAAGGCCCGCAAGGCGCTGAAGAAGGGCGCCGAGCTGGTCTTCGTCTGGGGCGGCGACGGCATGGTGCAGCGCTGCGCCGACGCCCTCGCCGGATCGGACGCCGCCATGGCGATCCTGCCCGCCGGCACCGCCAACCTCTTCGCCGCCAACCTCGGCATCCCCACCGACCTCGCCGAGGCGGTCCGCGTCGGCCTGCACGGCCACCGCCGCCGGCTGGACCTGGGCCGGCTCAACGGCGAGCACTTCGCGGTGATGGCCGGCGCCGGCTTCGACGGGGACCTGATCCGGGAGGCCGACCGCACCCTCAAGGGCCGGCTCGGCCGGGCCGCGTACCTGTGGACCGGCCTGCGCCACGTCCGGGGCGAGCTGGTCCGTACCCGGATCCGGGTCGACGGGTCCGACTGGTTCGACGGCGACGCGAGCTGCGTGCTCTTCGGCAACGTCGGCACGATCACCGGGGGAGTACCCGCCTTCGACGACGCCCGCCCCGACGACGGCGCCCTGGAGATCGGCGTCTCCACCGCCAGCGGCGCGAGCGACTGGGCGCGCACCCTCGGCCGGATGGCCGCCGGCCGCTCCGAGGACTCGCCGTTCGTCCGGATCACCCGCGGTCGCCGGATCAAGGTCCGCTTCGCGGTGCCGAAGACGTACGAGCTGGACGGCGGCGCGCGGGGCGAGACGACCCGGCTGAAGGTCAGGGTGGTGCCGGGGGCGTTGACGGTCTGCTGCCCCGAGACGGACAGTTGAGGGGCGAACCGGCACGACCCGGGGGAGGGGCGATGGGCCCGTCACAGGACATGGTCACCGTCCGCCGCCTGCGCCGGGGCATCGGCGTGGTCGGTATCGCGATGCCGGTCGTGCTGACCCTCGGAAACGCTCTCTTCGCCGGGCGCCTCACGCTGCTCGAATCGATCAGCGGGGCGTACCACACGGGGATGCGGGACGTCTTCGTCGGCAGCATGTGCGCCATCGGCGTCTTCCTCATCTGCTACCGGTACCGGCCCCTCGACGACGTGCTGAGCAGCGTCGGCGGCGCGCTGGCGGTCGCGGTCGCGCTGTTCCCCACCGCCTCGGGCGCCCGGGACGACCCGGTCAGCGCGACCGACATCCTGGTCGGGCGGGTGCACCAGGTCTGCGCCGCCGCCCTGTTCCTGCTGCTGGCCGGCTTCTGCCTGTTCCTGTTCACCCGGACCGACCCGGCCGCCGGCCCGGTCACCCCGGAGAAGCTGGTCCGCAACCGCGTCTACCGGGTCTGCGGCACGATCATCGTCGTGGCGGTGGCGCTCGCGCCGGCCAGCACCCTGCTGCCGGAGACGGCGCAGGAGGCGGTGAAGCCGGTCTTCTGGTGCGAGACGGTCGCCGTGCTCGCCTTCGGCGTCGCGTGGCTGGTCAAGGGCGAGGCGATCATCCGGGACGGCAGCGGTCGGGGCGCGGACCCGAGCTGAGCGGTCCCGCCGTGCCCGTCGGGGGTGGCCTGCGGCCCGTCGACCGGGCCGAGGCAGGATGACGGCCATGGACCCGACCGTACGGCGCTATCTCGACGACCTGGTCGACGCGGCCCGCGACGTCCTCGACGACGACCTGGTGGGGGCGTACGCGGCCGGCTCGGTGGGCATGGGGGCGTACCAGCCGGGCCGCAGCGACGTCGACGTGGCGCTGGTCGTCGCCGAACCGCTGGACAGCCGACGCAAGCGCGACCTGGTGGACCGGCTGCGGCACGAGGCGCTGCCCTGCCCGGCGCGCGGCCTGGAACTGGTCGCCTACACCCGCGCGGTCGCCGGCGCCGGCACCCCCGAACCCGGTTTCGAGGTCGAGCTGAACACCGGGGCGCGGATGCCGTTCCGCGCCACCTGGGACCCGGCCGAGCGGCCCGCCGCCGACGGCCGCTTCTGGTACGGCCTGGACCGCGACATCCTGCACGAGCACGGGTACGCCCTGCTCGGCCCGCCCGCCGCCGACGTCTTCGCCGCCCTGGCCCCGGCCGACCTGCGCCGGCTGCTCGTCGAGGCGCTGCGCTGGTGGCTCGCCCTGCCCACCCCCGCCGACGACGCGCCCGCCCCGGGCGCCGAGGACGCGGTGCTCGGCGCCTGCCGGTCGTTGGTGAAGGCCCGGGACGGGGTGTGGCTGTCGACGGTCGCCGCCGGCGGCCGGCTGGCCGACGCCGGCTACGAGAGCGAGCTGATCGGGCGCTGCGTCGCCGCGCGCGCCGGGGGCGTTCCGCCCAGCGGCGCCGAGGCCCGGGCGTTCCAGCGGCGGGTGCTGGCGGAGATCGCCGGGAGCTGACCCGGCGGGCGTGAAGGGTCGGACGCCGGCGCATCGGCCGGCGGTGCCGGGGCGCGCGACGATCGGCGTCCGACGCCGGCCGGTGTGGTCGGCGGGGAGTGACCGGATGGACACTGTGTGTCGGGTACGCGTCTCGGCGCAGTCGGTTCCGCGCTAGAGCGGCCCGGCCCGGGGGCGGAGGGTGTGACCAGCCCACCCCGCACTCCGAGACGAGGTAGTCATGCCCGTGACTCCGAGCTACCCCGGCGTCTACATCGAGGAAGTCCCGAGCGGCGTCCGTCCCGTGATCGGTGTGGCGACCGGCGTGACCGCGTTCGTGGGATACGTCCGCACCGGGCCGGAGAACCGTGCTGTCCGGGTGAACACCTTCGGCGAGTTCGAGCGCCGCTTCGGCGGGGTGGACCGCGATTCCGAGCTGAGCCTGGCCGTGCAGCAGTTCTTCCGCAACGGCGGCTCGGCCGCCCTGGTCGTCCGGGTGCCGAAGAGCGACGCCCGTGCGGCGTCGGTGACACTGCTGGACAAGGTCGGCACCGGCCCGAAGTCGGCACTCGTGCTGGACGCCGCCAGCACCGGCCAGTGGGGCAGCAACCTGCTGGTCGACGTCGACCACGACGACGCCGCCGATCCGAAGATCTTCAACCTCAGCGTGCGCGACGGGTCCACCGGTGTCACCGAGCGGTTCACCGGCCTCTCCGTCGACCCGACCAGCGCCGCCTACGCCGTCACCCGGCTCAACGATCCCGACCGCGGCTCCTCCCTGGTGCGGGCCCGCCCCGGCGCGAGCGGCGCCGGCCGGCCGGTCCCCAGCGGCACCGTCGGGGCCGAGATCGGCACCCCCACCGTCGACGCCGGCAAGAACTACCGGCTCACCGTCCAGCCCGACCGGCCCACCAAGCCGGACCCGGCAGACGCCACCAGGACGGTGCCCGCCGTGGCGGCGGTGACGGTGACCGTGCTGGAGAAGGGCGAGCGACTGCCGTCCTCGCCCGCCGGGGTGGCCGCCCTGGTGCAGCGCAAGGTCAACGCCGCGCTCGGCGCCGCCGACGGGGCCGCCGGCCTGCGGGTCCGGGTCGTGCCCACCGCCGCCGGCGGGGTACGCCTCCTCGGCGACGTCGACCCGCTGGTCGCCCCGGCCGCCGTGGACGCCGCCTTCACCGTCGCCGGGGCGACCGCCTCCGGCGACGTCGCCGACGGCGCCGCCCTGCTCGGCCTGGGCGGGGCGACGACCAACGTGGGCCGGTACACGCCGGTCGGCGCGAAGCGGCTCGGCCAGGGTGACCTGGTCACCGGCGCCGACGGCAGCACGCTGCCCGGCACCGGGGCGCTGGTGGGTTCCGAGGCCGCCTACTCGGGCCTCTACGCCCTGCTCAAGACCGACCTGTTCAACCTGCTCTGCATCCCCGACGCCACCCGGGCCCGGCACGGCGATCCGAGCACCGTCGACAGTGGCGTGGACCCGGAGGCGATCTGGTCCGCGGCGTACGAGCTGTGCGAGCGGCGCCGGGCAATGCTGCTGGTCGACCCGCCGCCCGGGGTGGACGACCCGGACCGCGCCCTGGACTGGATCAACCAGCTCGGGGTCAAGGGGCCGAACGCGGTCGCGCACTTCCCCCGGCTGCGGATCCCCGACCCCTCCGACGGTTTCCAGCCGCGCACCGTGGCGCCCAGCGGCACCATCGCCGGCCTGTACGCCCGCCAGGACGCCGAGCGGGGCGTGTGGAAGGCCCCGGCCGGCACCGAGGCACAGCTGCGCGGCGTGACCACCCTGGTGTACCCGCTGACCGACGCCGAGAACGGCGTGCTCAACCCGCTCGGGCTCAACTGCCTGCGCACCTTCCCGGTGGTCGGCACGGTCAACTGGGGCGCCCGGACGACGGCCGGCGCCGATGTGCTGGCCAGCCAGTGGAAGTACACCCCGGTCCGCCGGCTGGCGCTCTACATCGAGGAGAGCGTGTTCCGGGGCACCCAGTGGGCCGTCTTCGAGCCGAACGACGAGCCGCTCTGGTCGCAGCTGCGGCTCAACCTGACGTCGTTCATGCAGGACCTGTTCCGCAAGGGCGCGTTCGCCGGGCGCACCCCGCGCGAGGCGTACCTGGTGCGCTGCGACGCGGAGACGACCACCAGCGACGACCGGGACCGCGGCGTGGTGAACGTGGTCGTCGGGTTCGCCCCGCTCAAACCCGCCGAGTTCGTGATCATCCGGATCCAGCAGCTCGCCGGCCAGAACCCGTCCTGAGAGGTGTGAGTCATGGCGCAGTTCGCCGTCAACCCGACCCGGTTCGACCCGTACAAGAACTTCAAGTTCCGGGTCAAGTGGGACGGCCGGTACGTGGCCGGGGTGAGCAAGGTCAGCGCGTTGAAGCGGACCACCGAGGTGGTCAAGCACCGCGACGGCGGCGACCCGTCCACCAGCCGCAAGTCGCCGGGGCGCAGCGAGTTCGAGGCGGTGACGCTGGAGCGGGGGCTGACCCACGACGCGGAGTTCGCCGCGTGGGCCGGGAAGATCTGGGCGCTGCACGCCGGGCTCGGCTCCGAGGTGTCGCTGGCCGACTTCCGCCGGGACATCACCATCGAGCTGCTCAACGAGGCTGGCCAGGTCGCCCAGTCGTACCGGCTGTTCCGGTGCTGGGTGTCGGAGTACCAGGCGCTGCCGGAGCTGGACGCCAACGCCAACGCGGTGGCGATCGAGCACATCAAGCTGGAGAACGAGGGCTGGGAGCGCGACGAGGCGGTCGCCGAGCCGGCCGAGCCCCGGCTCGGGTCGTGACCGGAGGGCGGCGGCTGAGCGAGGCGGAGCTGGTCTCCGCCTGGGACCACGCGCTCGACCGGCCGGCGGCACACCGTCCGCTGGTGCTGCTCGGCCGCCCCGACGCCGACCGGCTGCCGGTGGGCGTTGTGGCGGCCCTGCTGCTGCGGACCGCGGGGGACTGGACCGGTGGGCGGGTGGAGACCATCATGGACTGTCCGGCCTGTCCGGAACGCCTCGAGGTCGGCTTCACCGTGGCCGAGCTGCTGGCCGCCGCGCCGGAACCGGCCACCGGAACGTTCACCCTGGACTGGCGGGGGCACCGGCTGACGCTGCGCCTGCCCACCCCGGCCGACCTGACCGAGGCGGCACGCGCGGGTGACCCGGCGGCCGCCGAGCACCGGCTGCTCCAGACCTGTCTGCTCGCCGCCGAGCCGCCGGTGGCCGAGCCGGCCGAGCTGCTGCCGGCCGTGTCGGCGGCGATGGCCGAACGGGACCCGCTCGGGATGGTCGCCGTGGCGCTGACCTGCCCGGCCTGCGGCGCCGGCGCCGAGGCCCTGCTGGACCTGCCCGCCTGGGCGTGGCAGGCCGCCGACGCCCGGGTCCGGCGGCTGCTCGGCGAGGTGCACCGGCTGGCCCGCGCGTACGGCTGGTCGGAGGCGGAGGTGCTCGGCCTGGGCCCGCACCGCCGCGCCGCGTACCTGGAGCAGGTGCCATGACCGGCTACCTGGCCGCGCTGGCCGCCCTGGCCGTGGGCAGCGCGCACCGGCTCCAGCCGCGCACCCTCGGCCGGTTCGAACCCGAGCAGCCTGAGCCGGGCGGCGGGTTCGAGGCGTACGACCTCGAGCGGGACGCCCCCGTTCCACCGCGCCCCGCGACCCGTCCGCAGGCCGCGCCGTCGGCGCCGCCCGGCACCCCGCCGCCCGCCGTCGCGCCGGCACCGGTGCCACTGGTCGGGCTGCCGGCGGCGGCCACCGCGCCGGTCGAGCCGGTTCCGGCGGCCGTGCCGGCCGTCCCCGCCGCCCCGCCGCGCGAGGCGGCGCCGCCGCGTCCGGCCGCGCCCGAGCCGGTCATCCGGGAGGAGACGACCCGGGTGTTGCGGGAGTTCACCCTCGACCGGGTGGTGACCGGGCCACCACCGGCCGGGCCGGCGGAGCCGCCGCCCCCGCCCGCCGCGCCCGCCCCGCCGCCGCAGCCGGCACCGCCCCCGGTCGCGGCGCCCGTGGTACGGACCGCGCCGCTCGCCCCGCCGACGCGCGTCGCACCGGTGACCCGGGCCGCCGTCCGGGTGCCGGAGCGGCCCACCGTGCACGTCCACATCGGCCGGATCGATGTCCGGCTCGCACCCGGCCAGCGACCGGTCAGCGCCGCCGGGCCGCCGGTCCCGCCCGCCGCCCCGCCGCCCGCCGCCGAGCCGGGGCCGGCCCCCGAGCTGGAGGCCTACCTGCGCGACCCGGGAGGGCCACGATGAGCACCGCGTACGCCCTCGCCGCGGTCACCGCGGTGCTGCGCGGCCAGCTGATGGCGTACCTGCGCACCACCGGCGCCTCCTCGGCCGTCGGTGGGGTCACCGTGTCCGCCGGTCCGCCCGACCGGGTGACCGTGGGCAACCAGGAGGGCAACCAGGTCAATCTGTTCCTGAACCGGGTCACCCGCAACCCGTCCTGGGCCAACCTCGGCCCGCCGCCGCGCGACGCGGCCGGCGACGACGTCGCCGCGCCGCCGCTCGGCGTGGACCTGCACTACGTCGCGAGCGTCTACGGCCACGACCCGCTGACCAGCGAGATCCTGCTCGGGCACCTGCTGGCGATGCTGCACGAGACGCCGGTGCTCACCCGCACGGTGATCCGCCGGTCCCTCGCACCCGACCCGCCGGACCCGACCCTGCCCGCACCGGTCGCCGACTCCCGCCTCGCCGAGCAGTTCGAGCAGCTGCGGATCGCCACCACCAACAGCCCGGGCGGGGAGGAGACCTTCCGGCTCTGGTCGGCGTTCAGCGCGCCGTACCGGACCAGCGTCTTCTTCGACGTCTCGGTGGTGCTGATCGACCCGGTGCGCGGCGCGCGGGAACCGCTGCCGGTCCGCGCGGTCACCGCCGGCACCGTCGACGTCGCCGGGCCCGAGGTCGACCAGGTGCGGGCGGACGGCCCGACCGGCACCCCGGTCACCGCCGGGGCGACCCTGGTGGTCACCGGCCGCAACCTGTCCGGCCGGGACACCCGGATCCGGATCGGCGCGGCCAGCGCCAGCCCGGCGTCCGCCACCGCCGGGGAGCTGCGGGTGCCGCTGGCCGCCTTCGACCGGCCGGTGCCGGCCGGGATCTCCGGACTGGTCGTCACGCACGCCGTCGACCTCGGCGACCCGCCCAGCCCCCGGCCGGCGCTCAGCTCCGACGCGGTGCCGGTCACCTACCGTCCGCTGATCACCGTCACGCCCGGCGACGTGGTGGTCGACTCCACCCGCACCGTCGACGGGGTGCCGCTGCGCACCGGCGCGGTCACCGTCACCGTCGACCCGCGCGTCGGCGCGACCCAGCAGGTGACCCTCTCGCTGACCGGCAGCATCGGCACCGTGCTGCCCGCACCGCCCGGCAACGGCGTCGCGCCGGGCGCCGACAGCACCGACCGGATCCGCTTCGGCTTCCGCGACCTGCCCGCCGGCACCTACCTGGCCCGGCTGCGGGTGGACGGGGTGGACAGCCCGCTGACCGCCGACCCCTCCGGCCGGTACACCGGACCGTCGGTGGTGCTGTGATGCCCGCCCCGCGCCCCGCCGCCCGCTGGCCCGCCCCGCCGGTCGCCGCCACCGCCGACGACGGGCTGCCCGCCGAGGTGGACCGGATCCGACTGCTGCTCAAGGGCGACCCGGCGGACCGCCCGCCCGCCGGCTGCCCCGCGCTGGACCGGATCGCCGGCGGCTTCGGGCTCAGCGGGTTCGAACGCGACGTCCTGGTCGCCGCGATGGCCGGGGAGCTCGGGCTGCTGGACCGTCCCCCCACCTTCGCCTGGTGCCTGGACACCCTGCCCGGCCCGCACTGGGACGCGCTGGCCGCCGACCGGCCGCTGCGCGCCGCCCGGCTGGTCGAAGTCGGTGACGGGCCGCTGCCGCACGCCCCGGTCCGTCCCGACGAGCGGATCCTGCACGAGGTGCGCGGTGCCGGCCGCCTCGACGAGCGGCTCCGGCCGTACCTGGCGGACCTGCCCGCCCCACCGGCCACCCTGCCGGCGAGCCGGCGACAGGCCGCGACCCAGCTGGCCGAGGCGTGGCAGGCCGGCCGCCGCGCGCTGCGGATCTGCGGGCCGGACCGGGCCGACCGGACCGACGTGGTCGCGCTGGCCGTCGCCACGGTGCGGCGTACCGGTCACCGGGTCTCCGCCGTCGACCTGCCCCGCGCCGTCACCGACCGGGACGCCTTCGCCCGGCTGTGGAACCGGGAGGTGGTACTGGCCGACCCGGTCCTGGTGGTCGAGCTGGCCGGCGACGAGCCGCCCGAGCTGCTGACCACCGTGGAGTACCTGCTGGCCCGGATCATCGGTGACGTCCTGGTCTCCACCCCACGGGCCGTGCCGCTGCACGGGGTCGGCGTCGGGCCGGTCGTGGACCGGCCGACCCGCGACGAGCAGCGGGAGCTGTGGCGGCGGGTGCTGCCCGGCCGCACCGGCGGGCCGGCCGCCGCACTGGCCCGCGAGTTCGACCTGGCGCACAGCGACATCCTCGCCACCGCCGGGCGGCCCGGCGCCGATCCGGTCACCGCCGCCCGCGACCTGGTCCGCGCCGGGGTACGCCGGGACCTCGACGGCCTCGCCGAGCGGATTGAAGTCCGGGCCGGCTGGGACGACCTGGTGCTGCCCGCGCCGGCGCGCGAGCAGCTGCGCCAGCTCACCGCCGCCGCCGCGGGCCGGGTGCTGCTCGCCGAGCGGGGCTTCGGCCGGCGCAGCGCCCGGGGGCTGGGCGTCACCGCGCTGTTCGCCGGGCCGAGCGGCACCGGCAAGACCCTCGCCGCCGAGGTGGTGGCCGGCGCGCTCGGCCTGGACCTGCACCGCATCGACCTGGCCACCGTGGTGAGCAAGTGGATCGGGGAGACCGAGAAGCAGCTGCGCCGGATCTTCGACGCCGCCGAACGCGGCGGCACCGTGCTGCTCTTCGACGAGGCCGACGCGCTGTTCGGCCGGCGCTCGGAGGTGAAGGACAGCCACGACCGGTACGCCAACATCGAGGTGTCGTACCTGCTGCAACGGATGGAGCAGTACCGGGGCGTGGCGGTGCTGACCACCAACATGCGCACTGCGATCGACCCGGCGTTCCTGCGCCGGCTGCGGGTGGTGGTCCCGTTCGGACACCCCGGCCCGGCCGAGCGGGCCGACCTGTGGCGGCAGGCCTTCCCGCCCGGGCTGGCCACCGACGGCCTCGACCTGGCCCGGCTCGCCGAGCTGGACCTCACCGGCGGGGACATCCACACCATCGCCCTGCGCGCCGCGCTCGTCGCGTCCGGCGACGGCGCCCCGGTCGGGATGCGACACGTCCTCGACGCGGTCGCCGCCGAGTACGCCAAGCACGACCGGCCCGCGGACCCGGGGTTGTGGACATGAACATCGAGGTGGACGTCCGCGAGCTGGTCCTCACCGGGGTCGAGGTGCCCGATCCGGCCGCGCTCGCCGCCGCCGTGACCGTGGCACTGACCAGGCTGCTCACCGACCGGGGCCTGCCGCGGACCGCCCCCGCGCCCGGGCCGCTGCGCGCCCGCCCCGACGCCGACCTGCCGGCCGCCCTGGCCGAGGCGATCTGGGCCGGGCTGGGCCGCCCCGGACACCCGGAGCCGGGCCGCTGCCCGAGCGCGAGGCGGCGGTCCACGCCGCGCCGGCCCCGGACCGGGACGACGCCCCGGCCCGGGACGAGGCGCTGGCCGCGCTGACCAGTGACCTGGTCGGCCGGTGGGCTCCCGCGCTGGGCCTGCGGCCGGACGCCGTGCGGGTGCACCTCGGCGACGCCGGGCGCCGGGCCGGCAACCACGGGGCCCGGGGCCTCTTCGCCGACGGCGCGCTCTACCTGGCCCCCGGCTTCGATCCGCAACGGGCCGCCGGGCGGGCCCTGCTGGCCCACGAACTCGGGCACCTGGCGCAGGCGAGCGCGGCGCCCGGGGCGTACCCGAACCGGACCGATCCGGAGGCCGAGGCCCGGCAGTTCGCCGAGGCGGCCGCGGCCGGCCGCCCGCTGTGGGCGCCGGCCGCGCGGCTGCCCACCGGCGCGGTCGCCGCCGACACGGGCGCCGTCGGCACCGCCCCGTCGCCCCCGGCCCGCACGGCGGCGGCGAGCGAGACCGAGACCGGGCTGCTGGAGTCGCAGCTCAGCGAGATCGTCGACCGGCGCTACCGTGCGGAGCGGGCCCGGCTGATCGACCTGCTCGACGGGTTGTGGGTCTCCGGCGACGACGTGCGGGGCTGCCTGCGGGTGCTCGACACGATGCCCTTCCTGGTCGCCCGCAACCTGGTGCACAGCCTGCCCGCGAACCGCCGCACCGACCTGGCCCGCAACCTCGACGACGACCACCACCGGCTCTACCCGGGCGCCGCCCTCGCCGCGCTCGGCGGCCAGACGCCCTACCTGCTGCGGGTCCTCGAAGCCGGCAACGTGCACGGGCTGAGCACCGAAGGGCTCGGCCCGGTCGAGCGGCGCACGGCGCTGAACGTGGTGCGCGCGCTGCGCGACAGCGTCCTGCGGGAACTGCTCAACGGCGACCGCAAGGTCTTCTTCCACGCTCTGGTGGCCGAGCGGACGCCACGCGGCACCGACGCCGCCGCGCTGCGGGCACAGCTCACCGCACTCGGCGGGGTCGACGACGAGAGCCGACGGCTGGACGGGGACGCCGACCTGCGGACGGTGTCGCGGCGGGCCGAGCGGCTGATCGGCGAGCATCGGGCCGCCGAGGCGCTGGACCTGCTCGCCGCGCTCGCCACCGCGCCGCCCACCGCCGGGGGCGCGGCCGCCACCGCGCCGAGCGGCGGCGCGGCCGGCGCGGGTACGGCCACCGCCGGCCCGCCGGAACCCGGTGCGCGGCTGCGCCACGTGGTACGCCGGCTCGACGACGCCGGCCGGCTCGACGTGCTCCTCGACGACCTGCCGTGGGAGGAGAAGCGGATCGGCGCGACCCTCGGCCCCCGGCTGCTCGTCGTCCTGGCCGCCCGCGAGGAGCACCAGAACCTGACCCGGATCGAGGGGCTGCTGTCGTACGGGGTCTTCGACTGGGCGATCCGCGACCACGAGGCCCGCTTCGCGTACCTGCTGGTGCGCAGCCTGCCGCTGGCCGCGCAGGACCGGTGGCGGCGGCTGGAGCAGGGCCGGTGGTTCGCCCGGCTGGAGGAGAACATCCCCGCCGAGGACATCCTCGGCGGCCGGTACACCGGGGTGGGCAGCCTCGCCGAACCGCTCGACCCGGCCCGCCGCAGCGCCGGGCAGGTCGACGCCGGTCGGGTCGTCGAGGAGATCCACCGGGAGGTGCAGGCCGGGCTGGACGGGTCGCGGGCGGTCGCGCTGGTCCGCCGGCTGATCGGCCTCGACCAGCCGACCGGCGCGGTGACCGGCGGGGCGGCCCGGGGCCGGGAGACGCTGCGCACCGCCGTGCACCGGCTCGACGCGCTGCGCGACCTGGACCGGATCCTCGACGCGCTGCCCGACGCCCACCTCACCCACGAGATGTGGCGGACCGAGGTGCTGGACCTGCTGGCCCTGCGGGACCCCGCCCACCTGGAACGGCAGGCCCGCCAGCTGCTCGCCGTCGGCCTGACCGACTGGGCGGTCAACCCGCGCGAGGCGTGGCTCGCCTTCCAGCTGGTGCGGAACCTGCCGGTGGCCGACCAGGCCCGGCTGGAGGCCGAGGACCCGGACCGCTGGGCCCGGATGCGCTCGGCGATGACCCCGGAGATGCGGGCCTCCCTGGCCGTCACCGCGATCTCCGGCCCGCGCCGGATCGAGGCCCGGGACCAGCTCCGCGACCGGCTGCGCGACGACCGGCTGTGGCGGGCGGACCGGGCCACCGAGCTGCGCTCGCTGATCGTCCAGCTGTACGCCCTCGACGACCGCCGCTGGGTGTTCCTGCGCTCCCGCGACGCCCGGGCCGACCAGGTCTCCGGCCTGCGCGAGCTGGTCGACCAGCTGCGGCTCTTCCACGCCCGGTTGCGGCCGTCGTTCGAACCCGAGACGCTGCGCACCGACGACGCGCCCACCGTGGTCGGTGACCTGGCCCGGCTGGTCGCGGTCGGGCTGAAGCTGCTCTTCCTCAGCCGGACCGGGCTGAGCATGTTCACCCAGGAGGTCACCCTCCGCGAGTTCGACCTGCACGACGCGCAGTGGATCAGCGGCGACCTCGGCGGTGCCCGGCTGAGTGACACCGACCGCGCGCACACCAACGAGCTGTCCGCGTCGGTCGACGCCCGGCAGGGCATCCTCCGCGCCCGGCTGCCCCGCTTGGAGCTCGACGGGTTCAACCGGACGTTCACCGGCAGCTCCCTGCGCACCGGCCGGGTCGTCCTCACCGGCCTGGACATCGTGGCCTCCTTCTCCGACCGGGGCTACGAGCGGCCGGTCGGCGCGCAGGCCGGGATGACCGGGCTGAGCGTCTCCGACGTGGTCTACGCCAGCGACTCGCTGCCGGGCGGGATCCTCGGGCTGACCCGTTTCGGCCTGTCCAACCTGGCCTTCCGGGCCGGGGCGACCGGTCGGGAGGACGTCACCGAGCCCAGCCGGCGGGGCTGGATCGGTATCCCGCTGATCGACCCGCTGATCCACCTGCTGCACAACGTGATCTCGTTCTACGGCGGCCTGCCGTTCCTGTCGAAGATCAGCGACGCCCTGCTCGCCCCGTACACGGCCGGGGCGCCCTTCCTGGCCCGCCAGTTCACCTCGCTGAGCGCCGGGGAGATCTTCACGCCGCTGGCCAACGCCACCATCGGCCTGCTCACCGACGGCGTGATGCGCCCGCCGCGCACGGTGGGGGAGCGGGCCACCGACGCCGTCGCCATGCTGCACTCGCTGCGGGTCAGCTTCGCCAGCGCCACCGCCGAGGGGCTCTCCTTCGCCGGGATGCAGCAGGTCGGCCGGATCGAGGTCGGTCGGACCCTGATCGGGCTGGGCAACAGCCTGCCGGCCCGGCTGCGCGCCGAGCAGGACTCGCTGCGGGAACGGCTCGGCCGGGCGACGGTCGCCGAACGCGCCGCGTTGCAGGACCGACTGAGCCGGGTGACCCGGCAGCTGACCGAGCTGGAGCCGCTGGAGCGGGAGCTGCACCGGCTGGAGGCCCGACACCGCTGGAACGCCGAGTCGCTGACCGAGCCCGAACGGCGTCGCCTGGTCGCGCTCTCGGACCAGCTCCGCCAGACGGCGGGCGGCACCCTGGACATCGGCAGGATCCAGGTGACCGGGCTGACCGGCCGGGTCGAGGCCGCCGGTCTGGAGATCGACCCGATCCACGCCGAGGGCTCGGTGCCTTCCCGGTCGGGCGAGTACCTGCCCGACGACGAGCTGATCGCCCGGTTCCGCCGGGACCGCACCGCCCCGGACGCCGCCACCCTCGCCCAGGGCAGCACCGCGTCGGTCACCGCCGCCGGCGTACGACTGCTGCCCGGCGCGGCCGGGCAGCCCGCGCTCCGGGTCACCGCCGCCGAGCTGCCCACCCGGGAGCAGGTCGCCGCCCAGCTCGGCGCGCTGCCCGACGAGCCGCAGTGGGCGGCCCGCCGCGCCGAGCTCACCCGCTGGCTGACCGACCTCGACCGGCTGCGCGTCCTGGCGGCCCGTCCCGCCGAGCCGGTGGACGCGGCGGGCCGGTACGTCCCGGGTCACCGCAGCGCGGCCGAGGAACGCGAGTTCCAGGAGCTGCGGGAACGGGCCCGGCGGTACTTCGGCCTGTCGGTCGGCGGGCTGACCGTCAGTGGGCTGAGCGCGGGCCTGGACCCGGCCACCCTGGGCGCCGAGATCCGGGTGGCCGCGGTGACCGCCACCGACGTCCGCAGCGGCGCGACCACCGTGGAGCGGATCGAGGCCCACCGGCTGCGGGCCCGCGCCGACCTGGATGTCACCGGCGGCGGCCTGCTCCCCGCCGAGCTGAGCGGCCCGGCGACCGAGGCCGGCCTGCCCACCGGCCGGGCCGCCGTGGGGTACGGCGTCGGCGACCTCACCGTCACCGGGCTGTCCGGCCCGGGTACGACGGCCGGACGGATCGCCTTCACCGCGCCCGCCCGCGCCGACGGCAGCCCCGGCGAGGCGATCCACGGTCGGGTGGTGCCGCAGGGCGACGACCTGCGCCTGCCGGACCTGGTCGTGGAGCGCACCGAGCTGACCGGGGTCACCATGCGGTCGGCCACCCGCAGCCTCTACTCCCGGGGCAGCACCCGGATCGGCCGGATGAGCCTCGACATGCTGGTCCGCACCGCGCCCGCCGCCACCGGCCGCCAGGTCCGGGGCGCGCTGATCCGCACCATGGTGATCGACCGGATCGACGCCGACCGGATCGGCATGGACGTCACCGAGCCGGCGCCCGGCTACTCGGTGGAGGTCGTCTCCGGCGCGCTGGTCGGCGTCCGGGTGCAGGACCGGGAGCTGGACCTGTCCGGCGAGGAGATGACCTACTCGGGCCGGCTGAGCATCGGCCAGCTCGACCAGCTCCGGTTCAGTGTGCTGTCCCGGGCGCTGCCGGGCGGCCCGACCACCATCACCGGCACGGTCGGCGGCCAGCCGGTCGGCCCGGCCGCCGCCGCCGTCACGGTGGACCTGATCCGGGCCGGCGCGCACCGGGTCGACCCGGCCACCGGCCGGATCCTCAGCGACCCCACGGACAGCCAGCAGATCACCCTCAGCGGGGTCACCCTCGCCGACACGACCCTGCGCACCCCCGACGGCTCCGTCACCGTCCGCCGGGCCGGGCTGGGCGGCCGGATCGTCACCGAGCACGCCGGCGGGCTGCGGTTCGAGGACATCGGCCCGTCCCGGATCGAGCTGTCCGGGATCGACTGGCGGGCCGGCGACGGCCGGATCGTCTCCCACGGCCCCACCGTGCTGGACGGTCTCACCGTCACCGGTCGCTGGGACAGCGCCCCGGAGCGGACCGGTCCCGACGGGCAGGTCCGGCCGCCCGGCGACGCCGAATTGCTCGTCGAGCGCCTGCACATCGACCGGATCACCAGCCGGGACCTGCGCTACCGCAGCGGCGTGCTCGACGTCGGCCTGGGCCGCCCGGTGCCCACCCCGGCCGGGCAGCCGAACCTGCCGCCGCTGGAGATCCTCGACGTGAACGTGCGGGGTCTGCGCTGGTCGCGGGCGGCGGGGCTGGTCGCCGGCCGGATCACCACCGGCGCCACCCGGCTGGAGATCGCCGGGCGGGTCGACGCGGCGCTGCGGGTCGACGCCGCGCTGTCGGCCGCCCAGATCACTTTGGCCTTCGGCCGGGGCGGCCACGTCGAGGCCCGGGTGACCGGTGCCGAGGGGCACCTCGGCACCGGCGCCAACCCGGGCGAGCACACCCAGCACGTCGGTTTCCAGGGCCTGGACACCGGACTGGTCAGCATCCGCCCGGACGGGATCGACATCGGCGCGAACGGCGGCCCGGGGCTGCGGCTGGCGACCGTGTCGGTGGACGCGCTCAACTGGCAGGGCCAGTCCCTGGGCCTGCGCATCCGGCCGGGCGAGGGCGCCATCACCCTGCTCGACATCCGGGCGCGGGCCCGGATCGACCTGCACCCGCCGGGCACGCCCGGCGGCCGGTTCCGCCGGCTGCTGCTGCGCGAGCTGGTGGTCGGGCAGACCCGGGCCAGCGGCCTGCTGGTCGACCTCGGCGACGGCACCACCATCCGGCTGGATCCCGACCACGAGGCGGTGCTCGGCGAACTGCGGCTGCGCCCGGCCCCGCCGCTGGACGGCTTCCTGGTCGAACCGACTCACACCGCGCAGGGCATGCGAATCATGGGCGGGCTGGACCTGGGCGCGATCAGCGCACCCCGGGTCGGCTTCGACATCGGCACCTTCCTCTCCGGCGGCACCGCCGACTTCGGCGCGGCGGGGCTGACCGTGGACTTCCTCGACCACGGCGGCCTGCGGCTGAACCTGCGCCAGCCCAGCCTCACCGCGATCCGCGCCCAGGTCACCGCCGACGCCCGGCGGGAGCTGCGGCTGCTCGGCGCGCCCGACGACCGGCCGGAGTACGGCCTGCGGTTCACCTCCATCGGATACGAGCAGGGCGGTGCCGGCCTAGGCCCGAGCGGGCCCCCGCCCGCCACCATCACCGCCACCGGGGGCGAGATCAGCGGCCTGACCTTCGTCGACCACGGCATCGGGTTGTACGTGTTCGTGCAGCGTGGACTGCTCGGCGACCTCACCCACGAGATCACCTCCGGCGCGGGCGTGCTGCCCTCGCTGGACATCCGCGACGCCACCTTCGCGCTCGACCTCGGCATGTTGCTGGGCGGCGGGCCGAGCCCGACTCCCGCCTCGACCACCAGCCAGCAGCGCCGCCGGGAGATGGCCACGGCCTGGGACGGGCTGCTGCACGTGCTGAACACCTACCACCTGGGCGAGGTCCTCGACAGCCTCAACGGCCGGCTCGACTTCGACGTGGTGCACTCCGGGTTCGTCTGGGGCGAGCGGACCTGGGAGGCCCGGCTGGCCTTCCACGACGGGGCAGTGGACTACCGGCGGATGACGGGCGCGCTGCCGTGGTGGACACCGGGGCGGTTCACCATGGAGGGTGAGGAACTCGTCTACCGGGTGACCCTGCCCACCGTGGCGGACCCGTCCGGGCTCGGCCCGCAGGAGCCGAACACCGTCGACCTGCTGCGCTGGCGGCTGCCCATCGGCGAGGTCCGGCCGGCCCGGGAAGAGCACCTGATCGAGCTGAACCGGCTGCTGCGGCCCACCCCGGAGTCCCGGGACGAACTGCTGCACACCATCGCCGACGTCCGCAGCGACCAACCGTCGCCGCCCGGGCGGCTGGCGATCCGCAACATCGACGCCGATCTGTCGGTCAACAACCCCCGGGAGATCACCCTCCCGCTCGGCCACGGCAACGAGATCGTCCTGGCCCCCGACGCCCTGCTCGGCCTGCGGATCGGCGGCGGGATCAGCCGGGCGGCCGACGGCAGCGACCAGCCGGGGGCGCTGCGACCGATCTCCCTGAGCAGCGCGACCGTGGCGCGGGTGAACCTGCTCTTCACCGGCCTGGAGCTGCAGACCGGCCAGATTCGGGTCACCGACGTGACCAACTGCTCGCTGACCTTCGACGGGCTCAACCCCCGGCAGTTGCAGGGGCGGATCACCCGGGCCGTCGCGGACCAGATCCGCTGGCGCCGACCCTCGACAGGAGGCACCCCGTGACCAGTCCGCTCAGCCCCCGCCTGCTCCGCGCCGGCCTGGTGGTCCTCGACCCGGACAGCGGCCGGACCCGGCGGGTGATCACCCTGCAGTACAACCCGGACGCGCTGACCCGGGGCTTCCAGCTCAAGACCGGCGGCGCCGAGGGCGGTGCGAAGGGCGAGGCGCTGCGGATCACCGGACCGCCGGTGCAGACGCTCACCCTGGAGGCCGAACTGGACGCCGCCGACCAGCTCGCCGAACCGCGGTCCAACGCCGACGCGGTGGAGCTCGGCCTGACCGCGCAGCTGGCCGCCCTGGAGTCGCTGGCCTATCCCAGCCTGACCGCCGTGCAGGACGCCGCGGCGCTGCTGGCCGCCGGAACCCTGGAGGTGGTGCCGCCACCGGCGCCGCTGGTGCTGCTGGCCTTCGGGCGGCGCCGGCTCTGGCCGGTACGGATCACCGAGCTAACCATCACCGAGGAGGCGTTCGACCCGATGCTGAACCCCATCCGCGCGAAGATCCGGCTGGGCCTGCGGGTGCTGACGGTCAACGACGTCGGCACCGCCGGCCGGGCCGGTGGCCTCGCCATGGCCGCCCACCAGCAGCTCGAACAGCTCGCCGGCCGGGCGCGCGGCGGCCGGCTGACCGACCTCGGAATCGACCGGCTGCCGTGACCGCGCCGCTGCCGCCCGAGACCGACCCGGCCCTGGTCGCCGCCCGCAGCCGGGTCGCCGAGACGCTGCTCGCCGCGACCGGCGGCAGCACCGCCGGCGTACCGGTGGCGGGCACGATCGCGCCGGAGAGCCGGTACGCCACGGTGGGCACCGCGGTGACCGTGGACCCGGACACCGGGCAGGAGGTCGTCCACCTGCGCCGCCGGTTCGTGCCGCCCGCCGACCGGCTCGCCACCGCCGGCTGGGAGCAGGTGGCCGACGGCGACCGGGTCGACCTGCTGGCCGCCCGTACGGTCGGCGACCCGACCGCGTTCTGGCAGCTCTGCGACGCCAATGGCGCCTTCGACCCGGCCGAGCTGGAGCAGCCGGGCCGGGTGGTCCGGGTCGCGCTGCCCGAGGGGTTCCCCGGAGCCGGCGATGCCTAGGGGAGTGCGGCTGCAACTGCTGGTCGGGCCGCTGACCTTCGGGCCCGCCCCGTACGAGCTCGTCGAGGCCCTGCAGGAGGCGCAGGTGACCCAGAACGCGGGCCAGCGCTCCGGCTTCCAGCTGCGGTTCGCCCTCGGCCGAGGCTCGCTGGTGGAGCGGATGCTCGCCGACGGCAGCCTCGACCCGCCGACCCGGGTGCTGCTGGTCCTGCACCTGGACGGCCGCCCGCAGGTGCTCTCCGACGGCGTGGTGACCCGCCACGACGTGGCCCGCAGCAACGAGGCCGGCGCGTCGACGCTGACCCTGACCGGGGTCGACGTGAGCCAGATGATGGACCTGATCGACCTGTCGGGCCTGCCCATGCCGATGCCCGCCGAGGCGCGGGTGCTCACCCTGCTGGCGCCGTTCGCCGCGTACGGCGTGCTGCCGATGCTGGTGCCCAGCGTGCTGGTGTTCGCCCCGAACCCGATCCAGCGGGTCCCGGCCGTGCGCGGCACCACCTTCGCGTACGTGTCGCAGCTGGCCGACGAGGTCGGCTACACCTTCTACGTGGAGCCGGGTCCCACGCCCGGGATGAACACCGCGTACTGGGGGCCGGAGGTCCGGGCCGGGCGGGCGCAGCCGGCGCTGACCGTCAACGCCGACGCCTTCTCCAACGTGGAGTCGCTGTCCTTCTCGTTCGACGGGGTGCAGAAGACCGTCTACCTGCTCACCGCGTTCCCGGAGCAGGTCCGGGTGCCGATCCCGCTGCCGGTGCCGGACGTCAGCCCGCTGAACCCGCCGCTGGGCCGCAAGATCCCGATCCCGCTGTCGTACCGGCGGATGAACATCGGCCGGGCGGACCCGAGCCGTACCGACGACGCCACCGCCCGGATGGACGTGGTGCAGACCCTCGCCCGGGGCCTGGCCCGCGCCGCCCAGTCGGCGAACGTGATCACCGGCTCGGGCTCGCTGGACGTGCTGCGCTACGGCCGCCTGCTGCAGTGCCGCCGGCTGGTCGGGGTGCGCGGCGCCGGACGCGCCTACGACGGCGAGTACGTGGTGAAGAGCGTGACCACCACGGTCAAGGCCGGCGAGGTCAAGCAGCGGTTCAATCTCAGCCGCAACGCCCAGCTCTCCACCTCGGGAAGGGTCGACGCATGACCAGGTACTACGGCAAGTATCGCGGCACGGTGGTCAACCACATCGACCCGTTGCAGCAGGGCCGGATCCAGGTGACCGTCCCCGACGTCACGCTGCCGCCGTCCACCTGGGCGATGCCCTGCTTCCCGCTGGCCGGCATCCAGTCCGGCATGTACGCCGTGCCGCTGCCCGGCACCGGGGTCTGGGTGGAGTTCGAGCAGGGCGACTCCGACCACCCGATCTGGACCGGCTGCTGGTACGGCTCGAAGGCGGAGATCCCCGCCCTGGTGTCCGCCGCCCCGCCACCCACCCCGCCGATCGTGCTGCAGACCCCCGGGCAGGCCACGGTGATGGTCTCCGACGCCCCGGGGCCAGCCGGCGGCATCCTGCTCAAGACGCTCACCGGGGCGATGATCTCGATAAACGACACCGGAATCGTCATCTCCAACGGCAAGGGCGCCTCGATCACCCTGGTCGGGCCGACCGTGGCCGTCAACCAGACCGCGCTGACGGTGACCTGATGCCCGGCCCGCTGCTGCACGTCGGCGCCGTGCTCTCCTGCCCGCACGCCGGGCCGGTCACCCCGCAGACCGGCAACTCCCGGGTGCTGGTGGGCGGCCTGCCGGTGGTGACCGCCGCCGACGCGTACCCGGTGACCGGCTGCCCGTTCCAGGTGCCGGTCGGCGCGGGCACCAAACCCCAGCCCTGCGTCCGGATCCAGTGGACCACCCCGGCGGCGCGGGTGCTGGTCAACGGCCAGCCGGCGATGCTCGCCGTCAGCGTCGGGCTGGGCGTGAGCGCCGAGGGCATCCCGCAGGGGCCACCGACGGTGGCCGGCTTCCAGATCAGGGCGGTGGCATCGTGACCTACCCGGCCTTTCCCTGGCGTCCCGACAACCGGGGCCGCTCCGGGCTGGCGAGCCCGCAGCGGCACGTCGCCGACCTGGTCGAGGCGGTGCTGTTCACCTCGCCCGGTGAGCGGGTGAACCGGCCGGACTTCGGCGCCGGCCTGGGCCAGCTGCTCTTCGCCCCGGTCGACGAGGCGGTGGTCGGCGCGGCCGAGTTGCAGGCGCGCAGCGCGTTGCAGCGCTGGCTCGGCGAGCTGATCGAGGTCGACGACGTCCGGGTCGACCTGGCGGAGGCCACGGTCCGGGTGCACGTCGGCTACCGGCTGCGCGCCACCGGCCGGCCGGCCGAGGTCGCCATCGTGAGGGGGAGCAGATGACCGTGCGGTGCACCGACGACGAGCGCCGGGCCGAGGTGGCCCGCCCGGGCAGCGGGTTCAACGGCATCGACTGGGTCGAGGTGGACGCGGCCGACCAGAAGCTGCTGCGGGTGGGGTTCCTGCACCCGCTGCCGGGCCAGCCCGACGGGGTACCCACCGGCGCCGCGCTGGCCGCCGGCAACGTGGTCGTCGAGGGCGGGGTGCGGATCACCGGCGTACGGGTGGTCAGCGTCTCCGCCGCCGGCGCGGAGCTGACCGTCCGGGTGGACCGGGCCGGCGACTTCTCCCCGTACACGCTGCGGCTGGTGCGCTCGGCGGTGGACGACCGGGTGCCGGCCGGCTTCGACCCGGTGCTCGCGGAGGCGACGTTCTCCTTCAAGGCGAACTGCCCGAGCGACCTGGACCCGGCCCCGGCGGCCCCGGCCGGGCCGCCGCCCCGCCCGGCCGGCGCGCCGGCCGACTACCTCGCCAAGGACAACGCGGGGGTCCGGCCGCGGATGCTGGACCGGGTGGCGGCCCTGCCCGGCTGGGCGGAACGCAACCCGGCCGACCCGCTGATCACCGTGGTGGAGGCGCTGGCGCACGTCGCCGACCGGCTCTCGTACCGGCAGGACGCCGCCGGCACCGAGGCGTACCTGGGCACCGCTCGCAGCCGGATCTCGGTCCGCCGGCACGCCCGGCTGCTCGACTACGCCGTCCACGACGGCTGCGCCGCCCGCGCCTGGCTCAGCGTGCGGGTCACCGCCGGTTCGGACGCCGAGACCCAGGGCATCCCGGCGGGCACCCCGGTCCTGGCCGCCGACCGGGCCACCCCGGCGGTGCCGGCCGCCGACGCGGTGGCGCTGCTGGCCGGCGGCGCCACCGGGTTCGAGACGCTGACCGCGCTCACCGCGCGGGCCAGCCGCAACGAGATCGCCCTGCACGTCTGGGGCGGCCGGGACTGCTGCCTGCCCGCCGGCGCGGTCGGGGCGACCCTGCTCGACCAGCCGGCCCCCGGCCTGGCCCCCGGCGACCTGCTGCTGCTGGAGGAGGTGGTCTCGCCGGCGA
The DNA here is from genome assembly GCF_018070095.1 of Micromonospora sp. U56. NCBI lineage: Bacteria > Bacillati > Actinomycetota > Actinomycetes > Micromonosporales > Micromonosporaceae > Micromonospora > Micromonospora sp. U56. The sequence goes on along the minus strand of NZ_JAGPYL010000013.1, from coordinate 16,364 downwards.
CCGGGCGCCGGGCGGACGCCGACCCGACGCGGCGGCAGGTGGTCCGGCTGACCTCGGTACGCCCCGGCACCGACCCGGTCGCGCGGGTGAACGTGCTGGAGGTCGGGTGGAGCGCCGCCGACCGGCTGGCCTTCCCGCTCACCGTGACCGCCCCGGTGGCCGGCTCCGGCACCGACCATCTGGTCACCTGCGCGGTCGCCCGGGGCAACGTGGTGGCCGCCCAGCACGCCATCGGAGTACGCGGCCAGCTCCCGCCCGCCGAGGAGACCCGCTGGCGACCGCTGCTGACCGCCGAGCCGGTGGCCGCGGCCACCCCGTTCCCCGCCGACACCCCGGCCAGCCAGGCGCTGACCCAGGACCCGCGCGCCGCGCTGCCGCTGATCCGGCTGGAGACCACCGAGGGCAGTTGGCGGCCCCGCCGGGACCTGCTCAACGCCGACCGGTTCGACCAGGGGTTCGTGCCCGAGCGCGAGGGCGACGGCCGGGTCGTCCTGCGCTTCGGCGACGACGTGTCCGGTCGCCGCCCACCGGCCGGCACGGTGTTCGAGGTGACCTGGTGGCGCGGCGGCGGCGCGGCCGGCAACCTCGGCCACGACGCCCTGACCACCCTGGTGACGGACCGCTCCGGCGTGCTGGCCGTGACCAACCCGCTGCCCGCCGTCGGCGGCACCGACCCGGAGCACACCGAGCACGCCCGCCAGCACGCCCCGGTCGCCTTCGGAACCCAGGAACGGGCGGTGACCACCGCCGACTGGGTGGCCGCCGCGCTGCGCCTGCCGGAGGTGGACAACGCCACCGCCCGGATCCGCTGGACCGGTTCCTGGTGGACGGTGTTCCTCACCCTCGACCTGCGCGGCGGGCAGCGGCTGGACGGCGAGCCCGGGCTGGCCCGCCGGCTGGCCGGGCGACTGGACCGGTTCCGGGTGGCCGGGTACGACCTGCAACTGCGCGACCCGGTCGACCTGCCGGTCGAGCTGCGGCTGTGGGTGTGCGTCACGCCCGGGGCGTTCCGCTCCGACGTGCGGCGGGCCCTGCTGGACCTCTTCTCCGACCGGGACCTGCCCGACGGGAGCCGGGGCTTCTTCCACCCGGACCGGCTCAGCTTCGGCACGCCGCTCTACCTGAGCCAGCTCCTCGCCGCCGCCGTCACCGTCCCGGGCGTCACCGACGTACGGGTCACCGAGCTGCACCCGGTCGGGGTGGCGCCCGGCGGCGAGCTGACCGCGCGGGTGCTCCGCGCGGGCGACACCGAGGTGATCCGCCTCGACAACGATCCCAGCGTGCCCGAGCACGGCATCCTGCACCTCGACCTGGTGGGTGGACTGTGACGACACGAGCGGGCCGTGGGCCCAACCCGCCCGGCCGGGCCGGCGTGAGCTACCGGCTGGGCCGGCAGGCGGACTTCGCCGCCGACATGCTCGCCCGGCTCGGGGCCCGCCCCGAGCTGGCCGGGCTGACCACCCGCGAGGTCGACGACCCGGCCGTGGCCCTGCTGCACGCCTGGGCGACCACGCTGGACGTGCTCGCCTTCTATCAGGAGCGGATCGCCAACGAGGGCTTCCTCGGCACCGCCACCGAGCGCGGCTCGGTGCTGATGCTGGCCCGGGCCATCGGGTACGAGCTGCGGCCCGGTGTCGCCGCCACGACCTGGTTGTCGTTCACCGTCACCGCCACCCCCGGCGCGCCGGACGGGGTGCCGATCCCGGCGGGCAGCCAGGCGCAGAGCGTCCCCGGCCCCGGCGAGCTGCCGCAGGTGTTCGAGACCGTCGAGCCGCTGGTCGCCCGGCCGGAGCTCAACGCGGTGGGGCTGCGGGTCACCGAGCCCCGGCCGCCCCGCCCCGGCGACGAGACGTTGACGCTGGCCGGCGCCGACACCGTCCTGCCGGCCGGCAGCGCGCTGCTGGTGCTCGGCCCGGACTGGTTCGACGTGCGGCGGGTCCGGGCCGCCACGGCGGTGCTGCCCGCGCCACAGGCCGGCGGGGACGGCCGGCAGGCGGTGCCCGCGTACACGGTGGTGACGCTGGACGCGCCGCTGGCCGCGCAGGTCCTCCCGGTCTCGTTGCGCCCCCGGGTCACCGGGGTGCAGGTGCACCTGCTCGCCCAGCGGGCCGCGCTGTTCGGCTTCAACGCCCAGCCGTGGTCGGCGCTGCCGGTGGCGCTGCGGGTCGGCGAGCTGAACCCGGGCACCAGCCAGGTGCTGCCCGGCGCGTACGCCAGCCGCAAGGACACCTGGGCCGACGCCAAGCTCGCCGCCACCGAGCGCGATCTGCACCTGGACCAGTCGTACCCGGGGGTCCTGGCCGGCTCCTGGGTGGTGCTGGAGACCGCCGGGGCGGCGCAGGTGCGGTGGGTGAGCGCGGTGGCCGAGGTGCCGGTGGCGGACTTCGGCATCGCCGCCCGGACCACCCGGATCACCGTCACGGGCGGCGACTCGAACACGTTCTCCCGGCGGAGCACCACCGTGCTCGGCGACAGCCGGCAGCTCGCCGTGGCCCCGCGACCGGAGACCGCCCCGCTGGCGAAGGTGGCCACCCTGGAGCTGGCCCGCCCGACGCCCGGCCTGGAACCCGGCCGTCGGCTGGTGCTCACCGGCGCCGACCCGACCGGCGCGGCGGTCTCCGAGGTGGTCACCGTGCTGCGGGTACGCGGCCCGTCCACGGTGGATCTCGACAGCACCATCGCCCACACCTACCGGCGCGACAGCGTCCGGGTGCTCGGCAACGTGGCGAAGGCGACGCACGGCGAGAGCCGGGCCGAGGTGCTCGGCGGCGGCGACGCCCGGCAGGCGTTCCAGCGGTTCACCCTCCGGCACGCGCCACTGAGCCACGTACCCGCCGCCACCGCCAGCGGGGCGCGCACCACCCTGGCGGTGTGGGTGGACGGGGTCCGCTGGCAGGAGGTCCCCGCGCTGCTCGGCCAGGCTCCCACCGCCCGGGTCTACACCGTCCGCCGGGCCGACGACGGCACCGTCACCGTCATCTTCGGCGACGGCCGCACCGGCGCCCGGCTGCCCACCGGGCAGGACAACGTGGTGGCCACCTACCGGTCCGGCATCGGCCGGTCGGCCGACCTGGCGGCGGGGCGGCTGACCATCCCGCTGTCCCGCCCGCTGGGCCTGATGGAGGTCACGAACCCGGTGCCGGCGGCCGGCGCCGACGACCCGGAGAACGTGGACCGGGCGCGCCGCAACGCGCCGCTGGCGGTGCGTACCCTCGGCCGGGTCGTCTCCCTCGACGACCACGCGGACTTCGCACGGGCCTTCGCCGGCGTCGGGAAGGCCCGCGCCGACCTGGTCTGGGACGGCGAGCGGCAGATCGTCCTGCTCACTGTCGCCGGGCCGGACGGCGCCGCGATCCCGGACGGCGCGCAGCTGCGCACGGACCTGCTCCGCGCGCTGGACGCCGCCCGGCAACCCGCCGTGCCGGTCCGGATCCTCGGCCACCGCCGCCGCCGGGTCGCGGTGACCGCCCGGCTGCTGGTCGCCCCCGGGCACCGCTTCGTCGCGGTCGCCGCCGCGGCCCGTGCGGCCCTGGTCGCCGGCCTGTCCTTCGACGCTCGGGACTACGCCCGACCGGTACGCGCCAGCGAGGTGCAGGCCCTGCTGCACCGGGTGTCCGGGGTGGCCGGCGTGGTGCTGGAACTCCTGCACGACGCGGAGCTGCCCCCGGGCCGGGCGGACGTGATCGTGGCCGCGCCGGCCCGCCGCGCCGGCGACCTGCTGCTCCCCGCCGACCTGCTCACCGCGGACGCCGGCGACGTCACCCTGTTGGAGGCATCGTGAGGGCCGAGGAGATCTGGGGGCTGCTGCCCGCCGCGCTGCGCAGCGAGGACGAGGCCGCCGGGGGTGTGCTGCGCGCCCTGGTCGAGGTGATGGCCGAGCAGGCCGCCCGGCTCGGCGCCGACGTCGACCAGCTCTCCGACGACTGGTTCGTGGAGACCTGCGCCGAGTGGGTGGTGCCCTACCTGGGCGAGCTGGTGGGCGCGGGCCGGCTGCACCCACTGCCCGACGCGGCCGCCTTCTCCGACCGGGCCCGGGTGGCCGACACCATCCGGTTCCGGCGCCGCAAGGGCACCGCCGCCGCGCTGGAGGAGCTGACCCGAGCGAACACCGGCTGGAGCACCGCCGCCGTCGAGTTCTTCGAGCGGCTGGTGATCACCCAGCACGTCAACCACCCGAAGACCGCGCCGGCCACCGCGGCGATCCGGGACGTCGGGCCGCTGGAACTGGTCGGCGGGCCGTTCGAACCGGTCTGCCGCACGGTCGACGTGCGGGCGATGGGCGCCGGCCAGGGCCGCCCGAACATCCCGAACATCGGCATGTACGTGTGGCCGCTGCCGTCGTACCGGCTGGAGCGGGCCACCGCCGCCCCGGCGGCCGACCCGCCGGACGGCCGGTGGTGGATCGAGCCGGTCGGGGTGGGCCGGCAGCTGACCGGGCCGACCGTGACCGAGCCGGACATCGACCACCACGCCGACGAGGCGAACGTGCCGGGCCCGTTGCGCCGCCGCCCGCTGCGCGACGAGCTGGCCGCGCTGGGCTCCGCCGCGCCGCCCGCCCCGGAGGAGCTGCGCTGGTTCCGCGAGGACGACCCCTCCTTCGTGGTGTGGATCCAGCCGACCGCGGCGGACGACCTGCGCGCCGTACCCCTGGAACACCTGCGGATCTGCGACCTGACCGGATGGGAGCTGCCCACCGGCAGCCTGGTCCGGGTCGACCCGGTGCTCGGCCGGGTCACCGTCGCCAGCGGGCGGCCGGTGCACCGCCTGGCACTCTCCTGGTGGTACGCGTTCAGCGCCGACGTCGGCGCCGGCCCGTACCCCCGCCGGGGTGACCTCGGCGCGGCCGGCGGCCCGGTGGACTGGCAGCTCGGGGTGAGCGCGACGGAGCCGCCCCGCGCGGGCGAGGTGGTCGCCTCGCTCGGCGAGGCCGTCACCGCCTGGCACGACTGGCAGGCGGCCCATCCCGGCACCGCCGGCCGGATCGTGCTGCTGGACAGCCACCGCTACGCCGAGACCGTCGCGGTGCGCGTCGGGCAGGGCAGCCGGCTCACCCTGCTGGCCGCCCAATGGCCCCGGCCGCCGGACCGGCCCCGCCGGCAGGCCGACCTGGACCCGGTCGGCGTGCGGCCCTGCCTGCTGGGCGGCCTGTCGGTCACCGGCGCCGGCGCGGGGGACCGCCCCGGCGAGCTGGTCGTCGACGGCCTGCTGGTGGCCGGCCCGGTGACGGTGGCCGCGCCGTCCGCCGGCGGCCCGGGGCTGGGACGGCTGGAGCTGCGGCACTGCACGGTCGGGCCCGGCGCGACCGGGCTGACCGTGGCGGCCGGCAACGAGCGGGTCGAGGTGGCGATGCACCGGTGCGTCACCGGGTCGCTGGCCGTCGGCGACGGCCCGCTCACCGTCACCGACACCCTGGTGCACGGCGGGATCGGCGCCGCGGACGCCGAGGTCGAGCTGGCCGGGGTGACCGTGCTCGGCGCGACCGGCGCGCGGGTGCTGACCGCCACCGACTGCCTGCTCGACGGGGTGGTCACGGTGGCCCGCCGGCAGCAGGGGTACCTGCGGTTCAGCTACCTGCGGCCCGGCTCGGTCACCCCGCGCCGGTACCGCTGCCAGCCGGACCTGGCCGTGCAGGCCCGGCCCGGCGACCCGGACGTGGCCACCCGGGTCGGGCCGGCCTTCGCCAGCACCCGGTACGGGGACGCGACGTACGGCCGGCTCGCCGAGACCGCCGCCGCCGAGCTGCGCACCGGCGCGGAGTCCGGTGCCGAGATGGGCGCGTTCCGACGCGCGCTCACCCCGCAACGCCTCAACAACCTGGCCCTCGCCCTGCGGGAGTACCTGCCGCTGGGGCGGGTGGCATCTCCCTTGCCCGTGCTGCCGACCGGAGGAACCACACCATGAAGGGCGACATCAGCCGCTCGACGTTCGACCAGCGGCGGCACGCGACGAGCGTGCGCAAACAGCAGGGCCGGGTGGACCTGGACGCGGACTGGAACGAGCAGCAGGACATCCAGGCGCACCTGCGGGCGACCGCGCTGACCGACCTGGTCGGCCCGGCCGGCGCGCCGCTGACCAACGGGGCGTTCGCGCTGACCGGGGGCGGCGGCGACCTGAAGCTGTCGGCCGGCCGCTACTACCTCGACGGGGTGCTCTGCGAGAACGACGCGCAGGTCTCCGTCTTCGCCCAACCCGACCTGCCGGCCGCCGGCCCGTTCGTGCGCAGGCTCGACGGCACCTGGCTGGCCGCCGGCGCCGCCGTCCCCGCCGGGGTGTACGTGGCCTGGCTCCAGGCCTGGCCGCAGCACGTCACCGCCATCGAGGACGCCAGCCTGCGCGAGGTGGCCCTGGGCGGGCCGGACACCGCCACCCGGCTGCGCACCGTCTGGCAGGTCCGGCTGGTGCAGGCCGGCCCGCCGAACACCCCGGTGGGGTGCGCCGACACCCCGCCCGGCTGGGCCGAGCTGACCGCCGCCTCCACCGGCACCCTCGCGGTCCGCGCCGATCCCACCGGCGCGCCGGGCGGCGACTGCGTCATCCCGACCGGTTCCCCGTACACCGGGCTGGACAACCAGTGCTACCGGGTGGAGATCCTCGCCGGCGGCGCTCCCGGCGCGGCGACCTACGTGTGGTCCCGGGACAACGGCTCCACGGTGGCGACCTGGGAGAGCGTCGACGTCGACGTGCTGACGGTGAAGGTGCCCGGCCGCGACGGCAGCGCGGGCTTCGCCAACGGGTCCTGGCTGGAGCTGACCGACGACACCCGGGAGCAGAACGCGACGCCGGGCACGCTGGTGCAGGTCGACCGGGTGGAGGGCGACCGGATCGTGATCCGCCCGGCCACCGCCACCGGCAGCCTGAACCGCGCCGACTTCCCCCGGCGGCCGCGGGTGCGCCGCTGGGACGGCCGGGGCACCGTCCCCACCGGCGGCGCCGAGCTGGACCTGGAACTCGGCATCAAGATCCGGTTCGCAGCGGCGGGCAGCTACCGGACCGGGGACTGGTGGTCCTTTCCCGCCCGCTCGGCCGTGCACGACGTCCAGTGGCCGAGGACCGGCACGATGCCGGTGGCGCAGACCCCGCACGGCCCGCGCCGGGCCCATGGCCGGCTGGGCGTCCTCGGGTACGACGGCAGCCAGTGGAGCGTGCTGCGCGACTGCCGCCCGGTCTTCGCCCCGCTGACCGGTCAGGTGACCCTGAGCCTGCTCGGCGGGGACGGCCAGGAGGCCGTGCCGGTGCCGAACAGCCCGGCGACGCTGGTGCCGCTCGGCCACGACCTGGTGGCGGGCGTCTCCACGGGCGGGCAACCGGTGGCGAAGGCCCGGGTGCGGTTCACCGTCACCATCGGCCAGGGGAAGCTGACCGCCGGCGCGACCACCGCGAGCACGGTCACCGTGGAGACCGGCACGGACGGCCGGGCCCGCTGCGCCTGGCAGCTCGACTCGGGCACCGCCACGCAGGAGGTGACCGCCCAGCTCCTCGACGAGGCGATGCAGCCGGCCCACCTGCCGCTCACCTTCACCGCGAGCCTCTCCCGCGCCGACCGGGTGTCGTACGACCCGACCGGGCGGCCGTCGCTGGCCGGGGCGACCACCGTGCAGGCCGCCATCAACCAGCTCGCCGCGGCCAGCACGGGCGGCTGGGCGACGTTGACGCTGCGGCCGGGCATCGACTGGGTGCAGGCGTTGAACACGCTGCCCGCCGGGGACGCGCTGATCTGCTTCGCGCCCGGGCTCTACACCAGCAACACCCCGGTGACCTTCAGCAACCGGGCGAACATCCGGCTGCTCGGCAGCGGGCCGGCGAGCCGGATCCAGGTGCAGGGCCACGAGTACGCGCTGCTCTTCGCCAACTGCGGCTCGGTGTCGGTGTCGCACCTGTTTGTGGAGACCCCGGGGCCGGCCGACAGCTCGGGGCGGCTCGGTCCGATCAGCGCGATCAACTGCACGGAGGTGACCGTCGAGCACGTCCGGCTGGCCGGGGTGGCCGGCGCCGCGCCGCGCAGCACCTGCCTGACCGTGCGCAACGACCAGGGCACCCCGCCCGGCCGGGTCCGGGTGCTCGACTCGGACTTCCTGATCGGTCACGGCCAGCAGGGCGTGCTCCTGGTCAACCCGGACCACGCCGTCGTCACCCGCTGCCGGTTCAGCACCCCGCCCCGACCGCTCTCGCTGACCCTCCAGGAGCTGGTCAAGGACGAGAAGTTCCGCGGCGAGCTGGCCACCCAGCTGGTCGGCCGGCTGGCGCTGGACCGGACCGACCGGCTGGAACGCGGCGACTTCAACACCGTGGTCCGGGTCGGGCAGTGGGGCGTGCGGATGAACTCGACGGTGCCGGAGAGCGAGTGGCGGACCCTGGCCGCCCTGCACCCGCCGACGCCGGAGGACCTGCGCTCGGACCAGAGCGCCGGGGCGTACCTGCACCGGCTGGCGGACCTGGCCGCCGCGGACCCGGGCCGGCTGCCCAGCTACAAACGGCAGCTCACCTCGCTCAAGGGCCGCCTCGGCGACGCCGCCGGGCGGATCTTCGACACCGACGAGGGGCGCAAGGCGCTGCGGGACTACCTGGTCGGCGAGGGCGTCAACGTGCGCAGGGCCGACGACATCGCCCGGGACCGGCGGGACGTCGCCCTGCCGGCGCCCGGGGCCAGCCTGCGCTTCGACTCCGCCCTGGGGCAGGGCGCCTGGGAGGCGGCGCTGGCCGCGTCGCCGCCGTCGCGCCCGGTGCAGACGCCGTCGGCGGCGGCCAAGCACCTGCGCTCGGTCGCCGACCGGATCCTGCTGGAGCCGGCGTTCGGCGACCGGTATGCCGCCGGGTACCGCAAGGAACTGGCGGCCGCGGCCGAGGCGTCGATCGGGGCCTGCGGGGTGGTGATCGGCGGCGGCACGGCCGTCGGTGACGTGGAGGTCTCCGACTGCCGCTTCGACCAGGTGGCCGAGGGCGTCCACATCGGGGTGTCGTACCACCCCGGTCCGCCCATCCAGGGCCGGACGATCCGGGTGACCGGCAACGACATCCACCTGGTCAAGGCCTGGTGGCGGGGGGAGGGGACGATCCGCGGTATCAAGATCGGCAGCATGCGCAACGTCTTCGTCTCGGACAACCGGATCTCCGTCTCCGGCGGCACCGGCCTGGGGATCTGGGCGTTCGCGGCCGGGGGGCCGATCCTGGCCGTGCGGGACAACCTGGTGCAGAACTGCAACCCCGGCATCATGGTCAACCCGCTCTGGTCGGGCGCCCCCGCGAAGCGCCTCTGGTCGGTGACCGACAACGTGTCGATGGACGGCCTGATCCGGGTCGAGGGCGGAGCACGGAACGCGGGCAACGTGAGCTGAGCTGTCACATGGGTGACTGCGTGGGCTCTTCCGGCGTCCTACGCTTTCGGTGACTGCCACTTAGCACGGTTGCGGATTGCGGATGTGGTCTAGGGGTTCAACTCCTCTGGTAGTCGCTCAACAAGGCAAGGCGGGTCCTCACGGGCCCGCCTTGTCTGCGTGTGCCATCGTCCCGACGTGTAAAGAATTCTTGACATGCCTGGCTGCGGGGCATACCGTCCGGGGTGTCAAAAATACTTTACACACCCGGGAGGGCCCGTGGCGTTCGAAGAGAAACGCGCCTGGATGATGGCCGTGGTCGCGGTCGTCGGCTACGCCACGTACGTCGCCGTCGTCCTCGGCCGCGCCGACGGCCGCCCGCTGGCCGACGTGCCGTACGCCGACGCCCTGCTCTGGACGATCGCCGGCGCGATCGCGGCGTCGATCGTCGCGCACATCGTCATCTCGATCGTCTCGCCCGAGGGCGCCAACCAGTCCGACCAGCGCGACCGGGAGATCCACCGCACCGGGGAGCACATCGGCCAGTCGTTCGTGGTCGTCGGCGGGGTCGCCGCGCTCGGCATGGCACTGGTCCGCTGGGACCACTTCTGGATCGCCAACGTCATCTACCTGTGCTTCGTGCTCTCCGCCGTGGTCGGCTCCACCGCCAAGATCGTCGCCTACCGGCGGGGCTTCCAGTCGTGGTGAGACCGACCCGGATCACCAACTCCATCCGCGCCCTGCGCGCCGCGCACGGCGACATGACCCAGGCCGAACTGGCCCGCCGCGTCGGCGTGACCCGGCAGACCGTCATCGCCATCGAACAGGGCCGCTACTCGCCGTCGCTGGAGATGGCCTTCCAGATCGCCGCCGTGTTCGACGTTCCCGTCACCGACGTGTTCCAGTACCCCCAGGAGGGCTCGTGAAAGCCATCGTCCAGGACCGCTACGGCTCCGCCGACGGGTGGGAACTGCGGGACATCGACCCGCCCCGGGTCGGCGACGACGACGTGCTCGTCCGGGTCCACGCCGCCGGCGTCGACCCCGGCGTCTGGCACCTGATGACCGGCCTGCCGTACCCGATCCGCCTCGGCTACGGGCTGCGCCGCCCCCGCCACCGCGTCCCCGGCATGGACCTCGCCGGCGTCGTCGAGGCAGTCGGCCGCCACGTCACCCGCTTCGCCCCCGGCGACGAGGTCTACGGCACCGGCGCCGGCAGCTACGCCGAGTACGCCCTCGCACCGCAGCACAAGCTCGCCCGCAAGCCCGCCGCACTCACCTTCGCCGAGGCCGCCGCCATCCCGGTCTCCGGCCAGACGGCGCTCACCGCCGTCCGGGACGCCGCGACGGTCCGCCCCGACCAGCGGGTGCTCGTCATCGGCGCCGGCGGCGGCGTCGGCTCGTACGCCGTGCAGCTCGCCACGGCGGCCGGCGCCCACGTCACCGGCGTCTGCGGACCCACCAAACCCGACCTCGTGACGTCCCTCGGCGCGACCGACGTCATCGACCACACCCGAGAGGACATCACCGACCGGGGCGTGCGATACGACGTCATCATCGACACCGCCGGCAACCGCACCCTGACCCACCTGCGCCGCGCCCTCACCCCGACCGGCACGCTGGTGCTCGTCGGCGGCGAGGCCGCCACCGGCAAGCTGCTGCAGGGCTTCGACCGGCAACTGCGCGCGCTGCTGCTCTCCCCGCTGGTCGGCCAGCGGCTGATCCCCCTGGTGGCCAAGGAGAGCAGCGAGAACCTCGACGCCCTCACCGCGCTGGTCGACGCCGGCCGGCTCCGGCCCGTCCTCGACCGGAGCTGGCCGCTGGCCGAGGCGGCCGACGCGATCCGGCACCTGCGCGGCGGCCACGCCCGGGGCAAGAACGTCGTCCTGCCCTGACCGACGCGACCGCCGGCGCGCCACCGCTCAGCTGCTCGGGACCACCTCGGGCCGGTGCGCCGCCGGCGGCACGTACGGTTCGGGGGCCGGCCGCTCGTGCGCCGGCCGCTCGTGCGCCGGCCGTCCATGCGCCAGCCGCTCGGGCGCGGGCCAATCGGCCACCGGCCGCTCGGCCACCGGCGGTTCGACGGCCGGCTGCTCGGCCTCCGGCTCCTCCGGCGTCCCGTCCGCCGGCCGCTCCCCGCCGGGGCGGACGGCCAGCATCGGGTACTCGGCGGTCTCCCCGCCACCCGCGGCGGCCGCCATCACCGCCGCGGCCGCCAGGTCCGCAACCCGCTTGGCCTCCCGCTGCACCCGGGCCCGGACGTCCTTGGCGTGCCGCTCGACCGACTCGGCCGCCTGCCGGGCCTCCTCCAACCGCTTGGTCTCAGCGGCCAGGCTCCGGCGGGTCTCCTCCAGCCGGCGCTGCGTCTGCACGAGATCCCGCTCGGTGGTGTCGCCCTCCTGCTGGATCTCGGCGAGCTGCTGCCGGGCGGTCTCCAACTCCTCGCTCACCTGCGTCAGCGCCTGCTGCCGCTCCGCGATCTCCTGCTGCACCGCGGTGAGCTGCTCCTGCTGCGCCGCCATCTGCTCGTCGGCGCGCTGGCGCACCTCGGTGGCGTACTGCTGCGCCTCGGCGATCAGCGCCTGCATCTGCTGCTCCGCGGCGCTGTGCTGGTTGGTCAGCTCCTGCTCGGCCGCCGCCCGGTGCTCGGCCAGCTCCTGCTCGGCGGCGGCCCGCCGCTCGGCGATCTCCTTCTCGGCGGTGGCCTGCCACTGGGCCAGCTCCTGCTGGCTCTGCGCCCGCGCCGCCTGGATCTCCTGCTGGATCTGGGTACGGGCCGCCTTGGTCAGCGCCTCCGCCGCCGTGCGGGTCTGGGTGATCTGCTTGGCGGTCTGTTCGCTGATCCGCTTCGCCTCCTGCTGGGCGCGCTCGTGCGCGGCCTCACCCTCCGCCCGCAGCTTCTCGGCCCGCTCGTGGATCTCGGCCAGCTCCCGCTCGGCCGCCGACCGGCGCTCCTCGTGCACCCTGTCCTGCTCGGCCTGGCGCGCGGACAGTTCCTCGTCGAGGTCCCGCAGCGACTGGACGGTCCGCTCCCGCGCCTCGGTCAGCACCTTCTCGGCCTCGGCCTGCAGGCTGGTCGCCCGCTGCGTCGCCGTCTCGGTGATCACTCCGGCCTGCTTCTCGGCCAGCGCCAGGATCTGGTCCACCATCGGGCCCAGGTCGCGGAAGGACGCCCGGTCCACCTGGGCGGGGCGCTGCCGCAGTTCGGTCAGCTCCGCCTGGAGGCGCTGGATGTGCGTGGTGAGGCCGTGCACCTGGCTCGCCGCCTGGTCCCGCTCGGTCGACAGCGTCGCGAGCTGACCGTCGGTCTGCTCGATGTACCGGTCCACCTGCCGCTTGTCGTACCCGCGCAGGGCGGTCTCGAAATGCGGCCGTCCGGCCGCATCGTCACGCAGCGCGAACGGCTCTTCGCCGTTGGACATGCCGCACCCTCCGTACTGTGTGAACGCCACGCGGATGGACGCCCACGGGCCATGATGTGGCGCAACGCTACCGTCGTCCAGCCCCGGACAATAGGCCCGCCCCGGTGATCGAGACGCGGTGAGGGGCACCTGTTGCGAAGGTGGCCTCCGCGGGGTCACGGCCTCCGGTGCGGGTGTCGCCCGCACCGGCGGTGCGGTGCCTCGGTCGGACCGTCGTCCGGGCGGCCCGCTCGCCGACGGTGACGTCCCTTGAGTGGGTCGGGGTGCGGGCCTTGAGTGGGTCGGGGTGCGGGCCTTGGGTGGGTCGGGGTGCGGGTTCGCCGGCCGGGTCAGGCTGGTGTTCGCCGAGGGGCCGCGACGATGGCCGAGCGGAGGCGGGCGAGGGCGTCGGTGCGCGCGCCGGTCAGGGACGGTTCCCTGGTCAGTCGGGCCGCGCGGATTTCGACGTGCCGGGGCAGGCGGCCGAAGGCGGCGGTGACGGCGTCGAGGACCGCCGGGCCCCACGGCCCGCCGAGGACGACCAGCTGCGGGTCGGTGAGCGCGACGATGGCGGCGAGGACCCCGCTCACCGCCGCTCCGATCGCCTCCCGGGTGGCCGACGACGCGTCGGCCAGCTCGCGGAGCCGGTCGACGTCGATCGCCGTGCTGCCGGGCCGGCGCAGCCCCAGGTCACGGAAGACCTCGATGAACCGGGTCGCCCGACCGTCCGGGCCGATGGTGATCAGGTGCGCGATCTCGCCGGCGAGGCCGGCGTGCCCCCGGCGTACCTGGCCGTCGCTGACCACCGCGCAGCCCAGTCCCTCGCCGAGGAAGAGGTACGCGAAGTCGGTCAGGCTGCTCGGATCGGTGTCGCGCTCGGCCTGGGCCGCCCAGTTGACGTCGTTGTCGACGACGACCGGCCCCTGGACCTGCGGCGCGAGCACGCCGACCGGGTCCAGTTCGCCGAGCAGGAACGGCGCGTCGGGGAGCCGGATCAGCCGGCCGGTGGTGCGCTGCACCGGGTCGGCGGCGCTGACGACCGCCAGTCGGGTGGCCCGTCCCGTGCTCCGCTGGGCCTGCGTGGCGGCGGCCCGCAGCGCGGCCGTGACCTGCTCGGGCCGGGCCGGGCGGCTGATCTCGTGGTGCGTCCGGGCCAGGGTGTCTCCGTAGGCGTCGACGCACTCGGCCACCACCCCGTCGGGCGCGATGCCGACCACCAGGGCGGTGCCGACCGCGTCGGCGAGCGCGTAGTACGAGCCGACGCGCCCCCGGCCGCGTCCGCCGGGGGTGCGTTCTCCCGTGTCCACGACCAGCCCCGCCTCGGTCAGCCGGCGCACGCTCTCGCCCACCGTCGGCTTGGACAGGCCGCTGCGGGCCGCCAGGTCGGCCCGGGTCAGGCGTCTGGCCTGCATCAACTCGCGGAGCACGTGTTCGTCGGTCAGCGAGCGGAGCAGCTCCAGCGAGGGCTTGGCGGCGGTCACGCCACGATTCTAGTCAGGAGTCTTGCCTAGAAAGCGCCCCGCCACCTAGAGTCCTTTCAAAGAAGGAGCCTTAACTAGAAGGAGTCCTGCCGTGACCACCCAAGCCGCCCGCACGACCACCCCGCTCCCGCCGCTGCCGCACTGGGAGTCGACGCCGACCGACCTGCCCGGCGCCATCCGGGAGATCAAGGCGGCGCTGCGCGCCCGGATCGAGGCCTCCGGCCGGACGGTCGAGGAGGTGTTCGCCGTCGTCGAGCAGCGGATCCAGGCGGAGGTCGACGAGATCGTCGCGGCCCGCGACCGCGGCGAGCCGGTCTGGCCGGTCATCGGGTACGCCGACATCGAGGCGGGCACGGTGCCAGCCGAGACCCTGCGGGCGGTGCGCCGGCGCGGGTGCCTCGTCGTGCGCGGACACTTCGACCGGGAGCAGGCCCTCGGCTGGGACCGCGACATCGTCGACTACGTGGCGGGCAACGGCTTCTTCGACGCTTATCGCGGCCCTGGCGACGACTTCTTCGGCAGCGTGGGTTCGAAGCCCGAGATCTACCCGATCTACTGGTCGCCGGCGCAGATGCAGGCCCGCCAGAGCGACCGGATGGCCCGGGTGCAGGCGTTCCTCAACAGCCAGTGGAAGCACGAGTCCGAGGGCGTGCGGTGGTTCGACCCGCACCGCGACTCGCTCTACCCCGACCGGATCCGCCGCCGGCTGCCGGGCGCGGACTCCCAGGGCCTCGGCACCCACCTCGACCCCGGCACCCTCGACCTGTGGATGACCGAGGCGTACCAGCAGACCTTCCGCCACCTCTTCGACGGCACCGTCGAGCAGTACGACCCGTGGGACGCCGCCCACCGCACCGCCGGACCGCAGTACCCGGGCACCACCATGTGCTCCGCCTTCCGCACCTTCCAGGGCTGGACCGCGCTGTCCGACATGGACCACGACCAGGGGGTGCTGCACACCGTGCCGATCCCCGGGGCCATGGCGTACCTGATGCTCCGGCCGCTGCTGGCCGACGTGCCCGAGGATGACATGTGCGGGGTGACGGTCAACCAGGTCTTCCCCGCCAACCAGACCTGGCACCCGCTGCTGATGCGCGCCCTCGTCGGCATCCCCGACGTCCGGGCCGGCGACTCCGTCTGGTGGCACTGCGACATGATCCACAGCGTGGCGCCGGTGCAGGACCAGCAGGGCTGGGGCAACGTCATGTACATCCCCGCCGCGCCCTGGTGCCCGCGCAACGAGCGGTACGCGGCCAGCGTCCGGGAGGCCTTCCACACCGGGTCCAGTCCCGCCGACTTTCCCGAGGAGCACTACGAGCGCAGCTGGCCCGACCGCTTCCCGCCCGAGAGCCTGAACTCCACCGGCCGGCGCGGCCTCGGCCTCGACTGAGCCGTAGCCAGGTCGGAAAGGCCAGGGCCGGCTCCTTGGCATAACCGGCCCGCCCGGGATTCGGCGGAGCGGCGGAAACGGCTGACGGCGCCGATGTGACGGGGGACGCACGCCGCCAATTTGACGATCAACTCGCGGTCCGCGTAACTTTCTCTCTGCCAGCGCGGAACGGACGAAACAGGCGAAAGACTTGGTAGGCCGGGCGCGGGAATGAGCTTCCGGTTCTGGGGGTTGTACTCCTCGGAACCCGGGACCGGGCGGTGCCCCGAAGACGCTGCGAGGCGGATTTGGTGGGGCGGAGCCGACCGGGTATGGTTCATCGCCGGTAGGGAACCGGGCGTGCGTGCGGGAGACCGTGGCGGCCGGCCTGTCGGAAGCCATGAGGACAGCGGTGAGAGCCGGTGGTTTTGTGGTGCCCGTAATTGTGGTGGAAGTGGTGTGGATCGCGATAGAGCGGTTTGACACGGCGGATATCGGCGGGTAACGTGGTAAAAGTGCCCGGCGCGGAAGCGCCGGTCGCGTCAGAGCGGAAATGCCCCAGGTCGGGGGTTCCACGGATGTGGGGCTTTCGGGTGGTGTGTGGTTGTTCTTTGAGAACTCAACAGGGTGCTTGAAAAGCCAGTGCCAATTATGATTTATACCCCGGACTGGCAGTTCTTCTTCGGGAGTGCTGTTGGTTGGGATTCCTTTGGCAACATTTTTGTTGTCAGGACAGTTTTTCGACAAGTTTTTGTTGGAGAGTTTGATCCTGGCTCAGGACGAACGCTGGCGGCGTGCTTAAC
>NZ_JAGPYL010000129.1:0-18011 GCF_018070095.1 Micromonospora sp. U56 | reverse complement strand
ATCAACCGCCTCAAACGCAACCGGGCCGTGGCGACCCGCTTCGACAAGCTCGCCGTGCGCTACGAAGCCACCGTGCACATCGCCGCGATCAACGAGTGGCTGTGACCGACTTCGACACAGGCCCTAGTGGCGGGCGTACTCCGTCCCTGCGGACGCCCCCGAGGATTCGCGGAGGTAGCGCCAACTCGCTGGCTTGGCTTGAGGACTCGTTCTGTTCACGTCCGATCAGATGCTTGAGAGGGTGGCGCGCGAGGCCCAGTTAATGGTGCGCTACCCACGCCTCGTCACCAATGGCCGTTGTGCTCGGCCGTGTCCGGCCTCCGACGGTCTGGCGACGGTCTGGCGACGGTCTGGCGACGGCCTGGAAGTTCCTCGGCGAGTCGCGGTGACCGGGCTTGCATCTGGTACCTAGGTACAGGCTTACCGTCGGGGTATGAGTGACCACCACATCACGACGGACGACGCCTGGGTGCCAGATGCCTGCACCCTGCCGACGGCTGAACGACCGCTGCGGCTCGCCGAGTTTGATCAGTTCTTCCGTGATGCCGTCCGGAGTGTCGACCGGCTGTCGGCACAGCATCTGCGGTTGCAGCTCGACGGCGCTGCGCAAGTCGAGGAGACGGCGCGGGATCTGACGGCTCGGGAGTCGTCTTGCTGCTCGTTCTTCGCATTCGACCTCTCCCGGTCCGGCCCGGATGCGCTGGCGTTGGACGTCCGGGTACCAGCGGCCCACATCGACGTGCTCGATGCCCTCGCCCAGCGGGCTGCCTCTGTCCGGGGTCAGGGATGACCGGGTCGGGACTGCGCAGCGGCCAGCTGGCCGACGCGGCCGGCGTCAACCAGCAGACGCTGCGCTACTACGAGCGCCGTGGCCTGCTCGCTGCACCGCAGCGGTCGCCGGGTGGGCACCGCCTCTACCCGGCCGAGTCCGTCACCCTGCTGCGAGTCATCAAGACCGCCCAACGCCTCGGCTTCACCCTCAACGAGGTTGCCGACCTGATCGACGCCGGCCGGCACCACCACGGCGGTCGACCGGACAGCGGCCTACAGGCACGCGCCAGGGAAAAGCTCATCGAGGTGGAGCAGAAGCTGACTGACCTGACGGTCATCCGTGACACCCTGCGCGCTGCCATCTCGGCCGGTTGTGACGACCTGGTCGCCTGCGCCGGAAGCTCCTGCTGCCCCCTGCCCTTCGTTGAACTGGTCGAGAGGACCGATCGTGCCGACACCTGCTGACCGACTGCGCCGCCTACTGCCCTCCGGCATGACGGGACTCGCCGGAGCCGCCTGCGCCGCCTGCTGCGTGCTGCCGGCGCTGCTCGCTGCTGGACTCCTCGGCGGTGCCGGCTGGGCCGCGGTCAACCGTTTCCTGCCCGGCGTCGCCGTCGCCCTGGCCGTGCTCGCCGGCCTGTCCTGGTGGTGGGCCAGCAAACGCCGCCACACCGCCGGCTGCGCCGGCGGCAACTGTTCCTGCGGACAGCCCGACCGGCACGACCGCGAGGTGATCCCGCTACGGTCCGACGCGTGACGGTTGCCCGCTCGATCCTGCTGTTCCTGCTCGCCGCGCTCGCCGAGATCGGTGGCGCCTGGCTGGTGTGGCAGGGCTGGCGGGAAAACCGAGGGCTGCTGTGGATCGCGGCCGGAGTTGTCGCGCTCGGGTTCTACGGCTTCGTCGCCACCTTCCAACCCGACCCGAACTTCGGCCGCATCCTGGCCGCCTACGGCGGCGTATTCGTCGCCGGCTCTCTGGCCTGGGGCATGGTCGTCGACAAGTTCCGCCCCGACCACTACGACCTCATCGGCGCAGCCATCTGCCTCGTCGGCGTCGCCGTCATCATGTACGCCCCACGCGCCAGCTAGCTACTCCTGCTGCTGTTCCGGGCGGGGGCGTTCCTTGTGCCCGGCTTCGAGGAGTTGGATCATCTCGGCGATGCGTCGGGGCCGTTGGTCGGGTTGGCGTTTGGTGGCGTTGATCCAGCGTAGGTAAGCGCGCCGGTAGAACTGGGCCAGGGAGTCGAAGAACTCGCCGGCCTGCGGATGCGCCTCTAGTGCGGCGGCCACGTCTTCGGCCAGGTCGTCACGTTGGGGACCCTCCGGTTCTATGGTCACGGAGGCGATGTCCCCGGCGGCCAGACCGCAGCACCGGAGCCAGGCCGGGCCGAGGGTGAACCCGAGGCCGTCGCCAACTGGTTCTAGGACGGCACGCACACCCATACCGTTCACAGTGCCGCGAATGTGGTGACGGGGCTTCGCCCCCCAGGCAGCGTCCGCGTTGAGCGGGACCGGAATCAGGACTCGGCCGCGTGTGGCGGCGGCCACCGTGGCGGTGAACTCTCGACGCCTTCCGGAGCCGCGCATGACTGCACCTCGTGTCGAGTTCGGAAGCGGGCGGGCTGGCGGTGTTGCTGGCGGTCTCAGGCAAGCAGCGGTTCGAAGATGTCGCGGCCGAGCGTAACGGCCTGGTCCTGGTCGAGAACCGTGGCCGCCAGGCTCGGATGGGCCGCAATCCACGCCTGAGCGTTGGCAGCGCTGGCGAAGAAGTTGATGGTGGAGCAGCACGTGTCCACGGAGCGGCCGGCGTTCCCGGTGGCTGCATACACAATCACCGCTTCCGGCGGCTGGTAGGTCGCGGCACCGCTGGTGATAGTCACGTGGACGGGTTGGCCAGTGTGCGGATCGGCAGAGGTGATCGTCGCGTCAGTGCCGAGCATGAACGGCATCCCCAAAGCGTCGATGGCACACATCGCGAATACCTCGACCTCGTCGAGTGACACGATGTGCGGCGTTGGCGTTGGCGAGAACGGATAGGCCGCCACCAAACGCCCGGCGGCGTCGACGGCGACAAGGTCTTCCCGAGCGAGTTCCCGCAGCGCTTGCGCGGTGTCCAGGTCCGCCCCGTTTACGGCAGCGCGGATGTCGGCGTCGGTCGGGGCGGTCCCGGTGGCGGCGAAATGACGCAGGATCGCTCGGTGCACCTGGCGGAGCCTGTCGGGCAGCTGCTCGGCGCGGTGCGGCCGGTCGGCCCGGATGGCGTTGCCCGGCTGCGCGCAGCAATCCACCAAGCTCAGCTCCGTCTCGGCCGTAGCGGACCCCGCGCCCATCGCCTGGCGCAGGGCAGCGCGGATACGGTCGCCAGTGGGGAGATCCAGGCGGCATGCCGCCGACTCGTCGCCGGTGCCGCCCATCACGTCCACGCCGTTGACCAGAATGGACGGCGACGGATAGTCACCCACGACCTCGGTAACCACCGCCAGCGGCAACCCGAGGTCGACCAGCGCGGCGCGCAGCTCCTGCCGGGCCGGGGCGAGGTTCGGACAGTCGGGCACGGAACGAAGTTCAACAGCCACCCGGCCCTCTGCTGCACTATCTGCTGCTGTGGTCATCTCGGCCCCTCCCAGAACGCGGCTCCTGGTGGCGTGACGCACACCGCCTGGCCGTCACGGCGTTACCAGGACAGACTGGACCTTCCAGTACGGGGGAAGGTCAAGGCGCGACGACAGGAGGCCACCGGATGCGTATCGGGGAACTGGCCGAGGCAACCGGAACCACCACCAAGACGCTGCGCTTCTATGAAGCCAGCGGCCTGCTCCCGCCCGCCGCACGCACCTCCGCCGGCTATCGGGACTACGGCGAGGACGCCGTTGGCCGGCTCGACTTCATCCGCCGCGGCCGTGCCGCCGGCCTCACCCTCGCCCAGATCCGCGACATTCTCACCGTGCGCGACACTGGCCACGCCCCCTGCGGCCACGTACGCCAACTGCTCGCCCAGCAGCTCGACGCCATCGAGGCCCAGCTCGCCGACCTGCACGCCCTGCGTGCCACGGTGGCTCAGCTTCATGGCGTCGCCACCAACGCTGAACCTGACACCTGCCCACCCGAGCAGGTGTGCCGCTACCTGTAGGCCGCCTTTAGTCCGGCGTCGTATGCGTCACAGACGCCGCCTGGTCGTGGTCTTACGGCCGGGCCAATACAACGACGGCGGCTGTCTCTCCGGGTCCGCAACCCCCCAAACCGGCGTCGAACATCGAAGCGCCGTTACACGGACCAGCCGGACGAGGTAACCGATGCTTCTGTTCGCTGATCTCTCCCGCACGCCTAGCGACTTACGTCCTGCGGCCTGAGAGGCCGAGGCTGCCCGTCGAGGGGGTCCCACCGCGTCTCGACGTCACCCATCACCACGCCGGAGGCCTAGGAAACCCTCATGCCTCCTGGTCCTCGGTGGTGGAGGCCGCAGCGGGGTCATTGACAACCTGCCGGCCTCGGTGTCTGCCCCATCTCGAAGCTCATGGGTGACTCGGGATGATGATCGGCGGACACAAGGGGGTGCCGCGCAGGCTGAGTCGCGTGACGTGGTGGTGATCGGTGGCGGCCAGGCGGGCCTGGCGGCGGGTTACTACCTGCGCCGCGCCGGCTTGGACCACGTCATCCTGGACGCCCAGTGGGAGCCGGGTGGGGCGTGGCGGCACGGCTGGACCTCTCTGCGCTTGTTTTCCCCGGCGGAGGACAGCCCGCTTCCGGGGTGGGGCATGCCGCGGCAGGAGGGTGAGGAGTTCCCGACCGCCGGGCACGTGGTGGATTACCTGCGCGCCTACGAGCAGCGGTACGACCTGCCGGTGTGCCGGCCGGTCCGGGTGCGGGCGGTGCGGCCGGCGGGCGAGCGCTTGGTGGTGGAGACCGACGCCGGGAGGTGGTTGGCCCGGTACGTCATCTCCGCCACCGGTACGTGGCGGTGCCCGTACGTGCCCGACGTCGCGGGCCGGGAGGAGTTCGCCGGTCGGCAGCTGCACACGGTGCACTACACCTCGCCGGAGGCGTTCCGCGGGCAGCGGGTCGTGGTCGTCGGCGGAGGTAACTCGGCGGCCCAGATCCTGGCCGAGGTGTCCCGGGTCGCCGAGGCCACCTGGGTCACCCTGCGCCCGGCGCGGTTCATGCCCGATGACGTCGACGGTCGAGTCCTGTTCGGTGTGGCCACCCGCACGGCCGCCGGTGGTGCCGGTGGCAGTGTCAGCGACCTGGGAGACATCGTCATGGTCCCTGGCGTCCGCGCCGCACGGGACCGCGGCGTGCTGCACGCCCGTCCCATGTTCGCGCGGCTCACCGCGCACGGCGTGCTCTGGCCGGATGGCACTGAGCAGCCCTGCGACCCGGTCATCTGGTGCACCCGGTTCCGCCCCGACCTGGCTCACCTCGCGCCGCTGCTGCCAGCCTGGCAGCAGGGAGAGGTGGCGACCGAGGGCACACGGTCGGTGGACGAGGCCCGTCGGCTCGCTCACCGGCACCGCCCTGCTGCTCGCCACCAGCACGGCCAGCCCGCGCCGGCGCCAGTCGCCCGGCGCCGCCGGCGCTGGTCGCTGCGGCGGCGCAATGTCTGCGCTGCGGGCAGCGTCGTGACTCGCCGGACTCCGTCGGGATAGGCTGTCGTCTATTACATCGGTGCCTGTCGGTGCCTGCGGTGATAGGTGCGGGCATGCGACCCGGCGGCACCACGAGCCGCTGCGGCAGATCGTCGGGAACTTCCTCGGCGTCGACGAGCTGTCGGCCGCCGGGCGGTAGGGCGACCCCGGAGCTAAGCCTTGAGTACGGTCCAACGTCAAGTCGTTCTTCGCCCTGTTTCCACCAGCAGGAAATGGGCCGCCATCGGTACAGGTGGGACTGCTTCCGACTGGGCGGGCACGACTCACGGTCGGGAGCTGAATCCCGGTTAGGCAGCCAGAGGCCGGGTACCCGTAGCGTTCACGACACGTGTGCGAGGAGTCGAGGGTCGAGATAGCGGCGCAAGGCATGACCAAGGACGTGATGGCCCGCGCGATCAGCGACGCGTTGGACTGTTCGCGGATCTGTGAAGAGACGTTGACCTACTGCCTGCATCAAGGTGGCCGACACGTCGAGGCCGAGCACATCAAGCTGATGGTGGACTGCGCGGAGATATGCCGCACGGCGGCGGCGTTCATGGCGCGCGGGTCGCGGTACAACGCGGAGATATCGCGTATCTGCGCCCAGATCTGCCAGGCATGCGCAGTCGACTGCGCGCAGTTCGGCGGAGACGAACAGATGATGCGCTGCGCCGAGCAGTGCCGCCGGTGCGCCGACTCGTGCACCCAGATGGCCGCCGTCGCCGCCTGACTCAGTCTGCGGTCTGCCTCGTACCCTCCGCCTGCCGAGGGGCACGAGGCTCGCAGCAGGTCTCAGTCACGCCTGATGTAGGCGACCGAGCTTTGGGAGGAACCGTCCGACTTGGCCGAATAGCGCCGGTCTCATCAACCGCGCGGACTTGCAGTTGCAGCGCCACGACCAGGACGAGCCAGGCGATCAGTGCTACGGCGTTGGGCACCATGAGGGTCAGTCCGAGGGCGGTGGCCGCCATGGCGGTGAAGATGGGGTTGCGGACGAGCGCGAACGGGCCGCTGGTGACTAGGGCACTGCGTTCGGTCGGGTCGACGCCGACGCCGACGCGCCACGAGCTCCCCATAGCGAGCTGGGCGGCAAGCGTGGCGGCGACGCCGGCGACTGAGGACCATGCCCACGACGCGCAGGGCGCGGTGGTCGAGGCCGGGCAGCGGCGACAGGCCAGTGAGGGCAGCGGCCGGGCCGGCGAAGCCGAGCACGAGGGCGGCGACGAACAGCAGCTTGGCCCACCAGCGCAGGGTCCCGGGTGGGCCGACGTCGAGGCGCAGGCCGATGTCGCCCGTTCGGCGCCATTGGGCCACGGTGCGCCAGCCGAAGGCGAGCAGCAGACCAAGCAGATCGAGCCCCAGTGCGAGCCAGGCTACCGTCACGCCTTCCCCTTGGTGCAGCAGCCATCAGTGCAGCCCGAGGCTTGGCCGCCGGCGGCGTGCAGGGGCGCGCGATCGTCGCAGTGCTCGCCGCGCCAGGCTTCCACGCCTTCCTTCACCGCCATGGCGGCGATGACGAGCGCGGCGATCGGGTCCGTCCAAGACCAGCCGAACGCGGCGTTGAGGGCCAGGCCGACGAGAAGCACCGCGGACAGGTAGGTGCACAGCATGGTTTGCGTGGAGCCGGCCGTAACCGTTGCCGGGCGGAGTTCCCGGCCGGTGCGCCGCTTGGCCGCGACGAGCAGCGGCATCACGATCAGCGACGCCACGGCGAGGCCGATGCCAACGGGGCTGGCGTCAGCGTCGCCGCCAGCCAGCAGGGAGCGGGCGGCGTCGAAGGTCACCCAGGCGGCCAGGGCGAACAACGACAGGCCGATGAGCCGCAGCGCCAACCGTTCCCGGTCCTCGGGCACTCGGGAGCGGAACTGCCAGATCAGCACGGCTGCGCTGGACACCTCGACGAACGAGTCCAGGCCGAAGCCGATCAGCGCCGTGGATGAGGCTGCCGCGCCGGCGGCGATCGCGACCAGGCCTTCCAGCAGGTTGTAGCCGGCGGTGGCGTAGGCCAGCCACAGGCTGCGCCGGGACAGCACCGCCCGCCGCTCCGGGGGCAGCAGCGGAAGGCTCACGCGCTCACCTCGACCGGGGAGTCGGCCGGACTCCCGTAGACCGGGCACAGCGCCACCGCCTCACCCGTCGCGGCCAGGAGCTGTTCCGCTGAGCGCAGCAGGTCCAGCAGCTCGGGTCGCGTCAGCGCGTAGAACGACTGGCGACCCTCAACCCGGTAGTCGATCAGCCCGTAGTCACGAAGACACGCCAGGTGCTTCGACACTGTGGACTGCGCCAGTTCTAACTCCCCCGTCAGGTCCACGACGCGCGCCTCGCCCGCAGCGAGCCGCTGCACGATTGCCAGTCGGGTGGAGTCGGCCAGAGAGCGGAACAGCGCCACAACTGGGCTCAGATCCGGAGAACAACCAATCGCCATATCGTGATGAGAGCGCCGGCGGCGATGGGGTCCTCGGCCTGCTCGCGCTCCCCGCCGCGACGCTCGGCGCGGTCCTGATCACCCGGGCTGCCGCCACCCGGTCGTCGGGGCTGGGCACACCGGTAAGGGGGTGACCCGGCCGTTGCAGCAGCGGCACCGCAGCAGGGTTGCAGTCGACAGCCTGCTGCGGCGCCGCTATCGGGGTGTGGTTGATGATCACCCGCTTGCGGACAGCGGGCGCTCGATCCGGGTCAATGACCTGTCGTAGGGGCAGGTTGCCGAGTCGAACTGGCGGCGTTACCGCTCGCGGCGTGCCTTCTCGCCGGCGGTCATGGCTGCGGGTTGCCTTTCCGGTCCGTCGTATCGGCAGGGCCGGGTTCAGTGGGATGGCCGCGCAGCATTGCTAGGCGCTGGCGATACTCGTCGTCGCCAATCTCGCCGGCAGCGTAGCGGCGGCGCAACACATCCTCCCCCTTTTCACCCTGCTCACTACGACCCGCGAAGAAACTGCGGCGGGCGAGCCAGATCACGCCAACGACCAGTGCGGCCAGCACGGCCAGCACGGCCAGGGTTGCGAGGCCCATGAACGCCATCATCGGGCCCATCCCGTTCCTACACATACCTACCTCCAGCAGTCGAATTTCAGAGCCGATTGAATGTCGTTTAGCAGCCCGTGCCACGACGCGCCCGGGTCTGATCCGTGCGGCAGCCCGCGCATGCCGCGCCCCTCGCCGCCGCTACCCCTTGGACGCCTGTGGCTGGAAGGTACGTAGCCGCAGGCTGTTGGAGACGACGAAGACTGAGCTGAAGGCCATGACGGCACCGGCGATCATGGGGTTGAGCAGGCCGGCGGCGGCTAGTGGCAGGGCCGCGACGTTGTAGGCGAACGCCCAGAACAGGTTGCCCTTGATGGTGCCCAGGGTGCGGCGGGATAGCCGGATCGCGTCGGCGGCGACGCGCAGGTCACCCCGGACGAGGGTCAGGTCCGAGGCTTCAATCGCCGCGTCGGTGCCGGTGCCCATGGCGAGACCGAGGTCGGCTTGGGCGAGGGCGGCGGCGTCGTTGACGCCGTCGCCGACCATCGCCACCACCTTGCCGTCGGCCTGCAACCGCTTGATCACGTCGACCTTGTCGGCCGGCAGCACTTCGGCGATCACCTGTCCGTCGCCGCCAACGGTGGTGGGCTCGGTGATGCCGACTTCGACGGCCACGGTCCGGGCCACGGTCTCGTTGTCTCCGGTGAGCAGCACCGGGGTCAGGCCAAGCGCTCGCAGTTGCGTGATCGCCTCACGGCTGGTCGGTTTCACCTCGTCCGCGACGATCAGCACCGCACGTACTGCGCCGTCCCAGCCGGCCACCACGGCAGTCTTACCGGCGGCCTGCGCTGCATCGATTGCCTGCGCGAGGGTAGCCGGCAGTTCGTGGCCGTGGTCGGTGAGCAGCCGCGGCCGGCCCACCATGACGGCCCGCTGCTCGACGATCCCGGATACGCCGAGCCCTTCCAGGTTGGTGAAGTCGGCGACGGCCGGCAGCTCGCCGACCCGGTCGATTGCCGCCGCGGCGATGGCCTTGGCGATGGGGTGCTCGGAAGCGTGCTCGAGCGCGCCCGCGATACGCAGCGCCTCGGCCTCCTCGACAGCCTCGTCGGTGACGAGGCCGGTGAGGGCCATCCGGCCGGTGGTGACGGTGCCGGTCTTGTCCAGCACGACGGTGTCGATCCGGCGGGTGGATTCCAGCACCTCGGGGCCCTTGATGAGGATGCCGAGCTGGGCGCCGCGGCCAGTGCCGACCAGGAGCGCGGTCGGGGTGGCCAGGCCCAGGGCGCAGGGGCAGGCGATGATGAGGACGGCGACCGCGGCGGTGAACGCCGCCCCGCCCGGTTCTCCGGTGCCGAGCCAGAAGCCGAGCGTGCCAAGG
The DNA here is from genome assembly GCF_018070095.1 of Micromonospora sp. U56. Taxonomy (NCBI): domain Bacteria; kingdom Bacillati; phylum Actinomycetota; class Actinomycetes; order Micromonosporales; family Micromonosporaceae; genus Micromonospora; species Micromonospora sp. U56. Next base: position 8,276 of record NZ_JAGPYL010000129.1, on the reverse strand, counting down.
GCCAGGACGATGACGACGGGGACGAAGACGCCGGACACCCGGTCGGCGAGGCGCTGCACCTGCGCTTTGCCGTTCTGCGCGTCCTCGACCAGCTTGGCCATCTGGGAGAGCTGAGTGTCGGCGCCGATGCGGGTGGCCCGCACGATGAGCCGGCCGCCGGCGTTGACGGTGGCGCCCACCACCACATCACCGGGGCCGACCTCGACGGGTACGGACTCGCCGGTGAGCATGCTCTGGTCGACCGCCGACGCGCCCTCGCCGACGACCCCGTCGGTGGCGATCTTTTCGCCGGGTCGGACCACGAACCGGTCCCCGACCGCGAGTTGGTCGGTGGGGATGCGCTCTTCCCGCCCGTTACGCAGCACGGCGACGTCCTTGGCACCCAGCTCCAGCAGGGCCCGCAGTGCGGCGCCGGCGCGGCGTTTGGCGCGGGCCTCGAAGAAACGGCCGGCGAGAATGGCCGCGGTGACCGCGGCGGCCACCTCCAGGTAGATGTTGTCGGCGCCGGAGCCGCGTTCGATGGTGAAGGTGAAAGGGTGCGTCATCCCAGGCTGGCCGGCGTCACCGAGGAACAGCGCGTACATCGACCAGGCGAACGCCGCCAGGGTGCCGACGGAGATGAGGGTGTCCATGGTGGCCGCGCCGTGGCGCAGGTTCGTCCAGGCGGCCTTGTGGAACGGCCAGCCGCCATAGGCGACGACCGGTGCGGCCAGGATCGCCGAGAGCCACTGCCAGTTGGTGAACTGCCAGGCCGGCACCATGGCCAACACCACCACGGGGACGGCGAGAGCGACGCTGATCCACAGCCGCTGGTGCAGCCGCCGAAGGTTGTCTTCCTCGGCGTCGACGGGTGCGGCGGCCGGGGTGGTTGAGGGTGGTTGCGGGACCTGGGCGGTGTAGCCGGTCTGCTCGACGGTGGCGATCAGGTCGGCCGGGCTCAGCTGCGGTGGGAACTGGACTCGCGCCTTCTCGGTGGCGTAGTTGACGGTGGCGGTGACGCCGCCGAGCTTGTTGAGTTTCTTCTCGATCCGGGCCGCACAGGAGGCGCAGGTCATGCCGCCGATCTGCAGCTCGATCAGGCCGGTGGCGGCCGGCAGTGCAGGCCCAGTGGTCTGCGACGTCATGCTCTGTCTCCTCATTTTCGGATCAGACGCGGTGAGTGGGACTGCCGCCACCCCATCGGTGGCCGCTTGTCGGGTTGTCTCGTGCGACGTCTGTATCCACGGCTCGCCGATCTCGTCTTTCTTGGTGCTGTTCTTGCGTGGCGTGCCGGGGGCGGTCAGGCCGTCAGGTCCGGCACGTAGAACCAGGTGAACGGCGCCCAGGGCAGGTTGCGCAGCACCACGGAGTAGACGACGAACGCGATGGCGATGCCGATCGCGGTGCGCCGGCTGATGCGTGGCGCGGGTAGCTGCTTGCCGAACACCCAGCCGGCGATCCACCACAGCCACACGTAGGCGCCGACCGGGACCAGGGCGAGGGCAGCCAGGTGCATGCGGGCGGCGTCGACCAGGTCGCCGTGTAGCAGGTACCAGGTCATCCGGGTGATGCCGCAGGTCGGTCCGTCGATGCCGAAGGCCGTGTGCCACAGGCAGCGTCCGGACGGGTCACCCACACGGTCGGTGGGGTTGAACGCGAGGACGTAGCCGAACCAGGCGGCCGGCACGGACAGCGCCCACAGCGGCGCGAACCGTACCCAGCCGCGCGGACGGTCCGGCACCGACGGCGTCCCCGCCGCGCCCGCGAGGCTGCTCATTGTGGGTCCAGCCGGGCGGTGTAGCCGGCCTCGGCGATGGCGGCGATCACGTCGTCGGGGGTGCACCGTTCCGGGTCCAGGTCCACCTTCGCCTGGCCGGCGCGCAGGCTTGTCGCCGAGGAGGTGACGCCGTCGAGGTCTTCGAGGGCGTCGTCGATGAGCATGCCGCAGCTGGCGCAGTGCATGCCCTCGACGGTGAACGTGCGGGTGACTGTCTGTCCCATGGTGAGGCTGCTGTCCTTCTGTCAGGGGGTGATGGTGAGTTGGCCGCTGTACATGCCCATGGCGCAGGTGTAGTGCAGCGTGCCGGGTTGCAGAACGCCCAGGTCGATACGGGTGTCACCGACAGTCGGCAGGGCCACCTGCTCGTCCAGCGAGGGGATCACGAAATAGCTGGTGCACCCGACGACACCGTCGGTGCGCAGGACGAGCGTGGTGGGCACGCCGGCGCGGACGCCAATGTTCTTCGGGCTGTAGGAGGTGTCGCGGACGGTCACGATGACTTCTTGCCGGCCGTCGGCGACCGGGTGCACCACGGCCGGGTCGGTGACCGGCGGTGGGGCCTGGACGCCGAGGGTCTGGGGCAGGTTGCGGGCGGCCAGGGACGAGTCGGCGAGGGTCAGGCCGCTGTTGAGCGTGTACAGGCCCATGCCGAGCACGACCAGGCCGGTCAGGACCGCGAGGCGGCCCTGCCAGGCGGCGGCTGCCCGGCGGGCGGCGTAGCCGAGGATCGCGAACAGTGGGCTGGTGCCGATGACGAACACGGCCATGGTGGCAGCGCCGGACAGCGCGGAGCCGGAGGTCAACGCGAGGGCTTCCACGGACAGGGTGACCCCGCACGGGACGAGGATCGTGAAGAAGCCGAGCAGGGCGGGGGCGAAAGCGGCCTGGGACCGGGCCCGGCCGCGCACGAACCGCGTCCAGGCCGCCGGGGGCTCGAGGGTGAACTTCTTGAACCCGGGGACGCCGAGTTGGGCCAGCCCGAACGCGATGATCAGCGCCCCGGCAGCCAGCTGGGTCCACACCCGCACCGTCGGGGACAGTTGTGCCGCGCCGCCGACCGCGCCGAGCAGCGCACCCAGCAGGGTGTGGGAGACGAGCTTGCCGCCCAGGAACGCCCCGACCGGGGCGAAGTCGTCACCCGCCTGGGCCCGCAGCGTGCGCAGCCCAGCCACCGCGCGTACGCCTAGCGGCTTCGGCGGCTCGATGGTGCGGGCACGCCACTGCTGCTGCGGTTTGCGAGCCGGTGGTGCGGTCCTGCCGGGCGCCTTCCCGGACGACTCTGCTGACGCGGGCCCGTAGGCGGCGCCCACCGTGGCCTTGGCCCGCGCCCCGGGCTGAGCCGCCGGAGCGGCGTTGCGTTGACGGGTGACCAGGCCGGTGAGCAGCCCGCCCTGTACGGCGGCGCAGGAGACGCCACCGGCGAACAGGCCGGTGACCAGTACAGCACCCAGATTCACGGGTGATCCCTTCGGTTGGTTAGATGCCGGTCTGGCCGGGGCCGACGGTGGCGCGGCGCGGCGGCCGGCAGCGCGGTCGCGTGAGGTCGGCGGACCAACAGGCACCTCCTTCGGTGGACGCTCGCCACATTACCTCCTAACCTCCTAAGGAGTTTAGGTGGTCGGCTGTTGGGGGTATGCGCCGTGGGAGATCTGCTGGTCAGGCCGGCGTTAGCCACCCCTGCTTGCCGGGGTGGTGGGGGGAGGAGATCGCCCTCGGCAGCGAACAGGGCAGCCTGCTCGCCACCCAGGCCGGGGTGCTGTTCGCTCCCGGCATCTTTCTCGACGGAGCGCCGTTCACCTTCGGCCGGCTTTCCGAACGGGCGCTGCGCCGCGCCCTCGACCTTCGCCACCCCACCCACGACAGGAAGTGACCCACCATGGAGAAGCTCGTCTACCTGCTGCCCATTCTCGTCTGCCCGCTCATGATGGGCGCGATGATGTGGATGATGATGCGGGGCAACCACACCAGCGCTGCGCCGCAGCCCGGTAGCCAGGAGGAGATCGCCGCCCTGCGGGCTGAGGTCGCGACCCTGCGCGCCGGCCAGCCCGGCCAGCCGGCGTCGACCGGTACGGGCGCGACGGCATGACCGACCTGACGCTCGCCACCGGCGGAACGCCTCCGGTGTGTCCGTGCCGCACGGCACGAAAAGCCGCAGAACACGAGCAGCGAACAGTTGGCCCGGTTGGGCGGCGGGGCCACGCAAGAGCGATGGGGGGTCAGGTAGCCATGGCGAAACCCAACCGATCAGGCGCCAGGCCGAAGCCGCGCCGCCCCGTGGCGAAAGCAGTGGCTGGGGGCCGCTCGCCAGCGGTGATCGCGACGTTCGTCGCAGTAGGCGTCCTCGCCGCCGCCATCATCGGCTACGCCATATACGCGGTCACCCGCGGCGATGGCGGACAGCCGGCTGGGACGAACATCGCCGGGCTGACCAACTACCGGGCCAGCGACCCGAAGATGCTCACCCGCAACCACGTCAGGGGCGCCGTCACCTACCCGGTGAGCCCGCCGGTGGGTGGCGATCACAATCCGATCTGGCAGGACTGCATCGGCGACGTGTACCCGGCAGCGATCGCCAACGAGAACGCGGTACATAGCCTCGAACACGGCGCCGTGTGGATCACCTACCGGCCGGATCTGCCCGCCGACCAGATCGAGACCCTCGCCGGGAAGGTCCGCGGCACGCCTTACCTGTTCATGTCGCCCTTCCCCGGACTGGACCGGCCGACCTCCCTGCAGGCGTGGGGCTACCAGCTCAAGCTCGACACGGCCACCGACCCGCGCGTCGACCAGTTCATCCGGGACTTCCGGATCGAGGCCGCACCGGAGCCGGGCGCGCCCTGCTCGAACGGGGTCACCGCCACCGGCACCACCCCGCACAACACGCCCGGAGGATGACACCGGCACCCTCACCCACGCGCGGCCACACACCCGCGGTGCAGACGTCGCACCTCAGAACGCCGAACGGAGACGCACCAAGCCATGACCGACCCGCCCACCGGCGAGCCCGCCGCCCGCACCGGCCGCCATGCCTTTCTGCTCGGCGGGCTCGCCGCGGTGGTGGCCCTCGCGGTCGGCCTACTCGTACCGGATTCCCGCCCTGGTGACGGGTCGGCCGAGGCCGGGTTCGCCCGCGACATGCAGACCCACCACGCCCAGGCCGTGGAGATGTCGATGATCGCCTACCGGCGCTCGGCCGACGCCGAGATCCAGACCATCGGCCTGGACGTGGCGTTGACCCAACAGGCGCAGATTGGCACGATGCGCGACTGGCTCGACCAGTGGCAACTGCCGCCGACCGGAAGCCGGCCGGCGATGGCCTGGATGCCCGGCCACACCCTGACCGCCGACGGGCGGATGCCCGGCATGGCCAGCCGGCAGGAGCTGGACCGGCTGCGGGCCGCCAGCGGCCGTGACCTCGACATCCTCTACAGCCAGCTGATGATCCGCCACCACCTCGGCGGGATCATGATGGCCGAGGAGGTCCTGCGCCGCAGCGACCGCCCCGAGGTTCGTTCCCTGGCCGAATCCATGAAAACCAGTCAGCAGAACGAGATCACGGCGTTCATGGCCGTGCTGGCCCGCAACGGCGCCAAGCCGTCATAGCCAGCGGCCCCTGAGGCGGCGGGACCTGTGCCCAAGGAGAGGGCCACACCGCAGCCGCCGCCGCGCCAGCTGGCATCGGCTGGGCCCTGCCTACTCCTCGGTGTGGCTCGCGTAGACGAACCGGCGGCGGGTCAGATGCTTCGCGTCGACCAGCACCTCCTCGACGAGGCGATCCTGCCCGTCGAGAACCAGGGCCTGGTCCGGTCACGAGGGCAACGCTGGACACATCCCGAGCACCGGGAACACCTGGACCGCCAGGAGCGCCACAGCCGGGGCCAACGCCAGCATGGTGATCCCCGCCACCAGCCCCGCCCGTTGCGCGCGGCCGAGTGGTGCGGGTGGGGTCAACAGCCGATGCAGACGCTCGGCAGCGTCACCGCCAGTCGCCGCGACCACCCCAGCCAGGGCCGGAGTCCGGGAGTCGTGGTCAACGGCGTTGGCGGTCGCCATCGTTACCAGTGCCCGCGCCAGGCTGATCGGAGCATGCCGGGCGGTAGCCACCTCATCGGCCCGCATCTCCACCAGCCGGCACAACTGAACATGCGCCACCGCGAACAGCGCCATACGCGGGAACGCCTGATGTAGCAGCCGCACCCCGTCCAGCAGCAGATCGTGGCGGCCCGCGGCGTGAGCCCGCTCGTGCGCGAGCACCGCCGCCACCTCGTCGCCGGCAAGCTGCTGCAGCGCACCAGTCGTCACCACCACGCGACGGCCGTGCCCGGCCACCACATAGGCAGCGGGTTGCGCGTTCTCCACAACAGTGGCGCCCAGCTCTGGCGCCGTCCGTCCCGTCATCGCGAGAATCCGCACATGTGCGCGACGTCGCGCCGACGCCGCCCGCGCCAGCCGCACCCCAGTCAACAGCAGCCGGACGGTCAGCCCCAATCCCGCCAAAAGCGCCACAAATGCCGCAGTCCGGCCCAGCAGACCGAACTCGCCACGAGCAGCCTGCACACACCACCGCCACGCCATACAGGCCGGGGCAGTGGCGGCCTGCCACGGCGCCACCACGGCCAGCACCGCCCCGGACGCCGCCGTGAGCACCGCGCCAAGCACCGCATACCAGGCCGCGATGCCCAGCCTCGGCGACCGGTACACCCAGCCCGCCTTGGCAAGGCCCCGCGGTGCCAGCGTCGAAACGGCAATGGCGAACAGAAGCAGGTGAATTCCGGTCACTTGGCGTCGCTCCGCTCGTGCGCCTGCAGGGCCTGGCGCAGCGCCGCAGCCTCGTCGGTGCTCATTCGGCCGACGAACCGCACCAGGGCCTCCGCCGGGTCGCCGGCCTCGTCCAGGGCGTCGCGCATCAACCGCGCCCCGTACTCCTCTCGCGATCGGGTCGGCTCGTACCGATGCGCCCGGCCCTCACGTTCGCGGCGCAGCCACCCCTTCTTGTAGAGGTTGTCCACGACCGTCAACACTGTGTTGTAGGCAATGTCCCGATCGGGCAGCAGATCTGAATGAACCTCCCGCACCGTCGCCGGCTCACCGCGGACCCACAACCGGTCCATGATCGCCGCCTCAAGCTCGCCGAACCCTCGCACACCCACCTCCGATCACGAACACCTAACCAGCATAGGAGTTGATGCTGGGCTGGCCAACCTCGGAGGTCTGGCAAAAGCGCGAAACCGGGCAACGTGGCAGATCTCGGATCCGCCACGCCGACCCTTGGGTTAAAGATCAGCGGCCGTAGAGGCACTCGCTGTCTGCAACTACCCGAACCACGGGGCTTCGACTAGATGGCCGCGCGTGTCGGCGGGCGGTCGCAGTGCCCTGGCAGCCGCCCAGAACTGCCCACCGGTCAGCCACGGCGACAGCGAGCGGATGGCGTCGAGCCCGAGCAAGGCATCAGCTGCTGATCGATGGTGCCGCGATGGTGATCGGACGTCGGCGAACTGACGGGGATACGCCGGGACCTAGTCGGACTTGCGTGTCTTCCGAGGAGGCCAGCAACAATCGGGAGCCGTCGATAGCTTGCCAGGGCCTGCTGATATAGGGGGACACGCGGCCGGACTTAGCGAGGGCCAGGGCGGACTACCTGAGCCGACCTTTCGCTGCAGAGACGTTCGATCCCGCCCGGGCCACCGCCGCGCGTTCGGCGCGGGAGCAGGCCGACTTGGTCATCGTCTTTATGCACTGGGGCGTCGAGGGCAATTCGTGCCCGAGCGGGGAGATGAAGACGTTCGCCGGAAGGCTGTCCGAGGCCGGCGCCGACATCGTGGTCGGTACGCACGCGCACAGGCTGCTGGCCGGCGGCTGGCTGGGCCAAACCTACGTGCACTACGGACTGGGCAACTTCCTCTGGTACGGCAATTCGCACAGCACGGACTCCGGCGTGCTGAACCTGCTCGTACGCGGCCGGACCGTGGTGGACAGCCAGTTTGTCCCGGCGACGGTCTCCGGCAGCGGCCAGCCGGTGCCGGCCACCGGGGTTGGCAAGCAGCGCATCGTCGACAAGCTTGCCACCGCACAGAGGTGCACCGGCTTGGCGGCGAGGCGCTCTGGATAGCGCGGCGGATGCCGTTGCGTTTGGGATCGACGGACACGTTGAACCCGCAACTCGTAGTGCGAGCGGTATGCCCGTATGCCGGACACGGGATTCGGGAAAGGGATCGAAGCTGCTGGTGTCGGTCTGCTGCTAGAACAAAGGGCAGCCGGTCCCCGCGCCCGGCTTGTTGACGCGGGGACCGGTGGTCGGTGGCCTGCGGCCGGGGCTGCTCCACCTGCACGTGGCCGTGGCCAGCAGCCGGGAGGCGGCCTCGCCGACCACCTCAGCTTCCCCGGCAAGACCTAGTAGTACTTTGTCACGTTTTGGCCAACCGTAGGTGTTGTCTTCGCCGTGACTCGTTGATTCCTGTGTGGACAGCTTTGAGGTGGCACGCCTTCGTGGTGACCTGGCCGATTTCGCTGAGGACGT
>NZ_JAGPYL010000128.1:0-18030 GCF_018070095.1 Micromonospora sp. U56 | reverse complement strand
CCAGGACGGCATCGACCATTTCGAAGGGCACCTGCTGCGTCAACTCACCCAGATGACCCGGCGCGAACCGGCCGGCAGCCACCGCGATCGTCCGGGTAATGGCACACTGTTCCAACGGCGGGGCTCCTGGTCCAGAGGCTGTCTTGGAGTGACAAACCTCTATACCGAGACCCCGCCGCCCTCGTCCAACGACACGCCCCTTGACGAGCGCCCCAAACCCTTAACTGAGCGGCATTGCTGCTAGGGCTCGTCCCATTGCCCGGTTCACTGGCGGGTCCTTTCGAGCTGATGACGTAAACGGATCGCCCGCCGAGTCGTATGCGTCATCAGCTCCAAAGGACCGCAACACCACCACAAGGGCCGGGAAGAGGTCGTTCTCGCGGGCCGAGAACAAACCCGGGCGAGGCCGGAGCGGACCCAGGCGGGCGGGGCGGACCCGGGCGGGCGCGCGGGCCGGTGGAAGCAAAAAAAGTCAGGCTTGACTGTTTGTTTCGGGGGCGGCACGCTGTCCCCGTGTCCACCGCATCGACGCGCGTCCCTCAGCAGGAGCGCAGCCGCGCCACCCGGGCCCGGCTGCTGGAGGCGACCGTCGACTGCCTGGTGGAGTACGGCTGGTCCGGCACCACCACCACGGTGGTCGCGGCCCGGGCCGGCGTCTCGCGCGGCGCGCAGCTGCACCACTACCCGACCAGAGCGGCCCTGGTGACCGCCGCCGTCGCCCACCTCGCCGACCGGCGGGCGGCGGAGCTGCGCACCGAGGCGGAGGCCCTGCCGGCCGGGCCGCAGCGGCTCGACCGGGTGGTCGACCTGCTCGGCGTGGCCTTCACCGGGCCGCTCTTCGTCGCCGCGCTGGAGCTCTGGGTCGCCGCCCGCACCGACGCCGAGCTGCGCCGCGCCCTGGTGCCGCTGGAGGCCCGGGTCGGCCGGGAGATGCACCGGCTGACCGTGGCGCTGCTCGGCGTGGACGAGCGCCGCCCCGGCGTACGGGAGGCCGTGCAGGCCACCCTCGACCTGCTCCGCGGGCTGGGCGTGGCCAACCTGCTCAACGACGACTCGGCTCGCCGTACCGCCCTGCTGCACACCTGGAAACGCCAGCTCGCCGCCCTGCTCACGCCCGACGCCGGCCCACCGGAGCGCGCCACGCCGGGGCCCGAGCGCGACAGGCAGTGACCCGCCCGTCCTGACCGGCACACCCCGCCCGGAGGCACCATGGTCGACCTGACAGCACTGCTCGCGGATCTGGCCGCCGAGTCCGAGCAGCTCGACGCCCTCGTCGCGCCGCTGCCGCCGCAGGCGTGGGCGCGGCCCACCCAGGCTCCCGGGTGGACGGTCGGCCACCAGATCGCCCACCTCGCCTGGACCGACGAGATGGCCCGGCTCGCCGCCACCGACGTCGACGCCTTCTACGCCTCGGTCACCTCGGCGCCGGACGTCAGCCGGCTCGTCGACGACGGCGCGGAGCAGTTCCTGGCCCCGCCGGCCGAGCTGCTCGCCCGCTGGCGTGCCGGCCGGGCCGCGCTCATCGACGCCCTCACCGCCGTCCCCGCGGGAGACAAGCTGCCCTGGTACGGCACCCGGATGTCGCCCGCCTCGATGGCCACCGCCCGGATCATGGAGACCTGGGCGCACGGCGAGGACGTGGCCGACGCGCTGGGCGTCACCCGCGCCCCGACCGCCCGGCTGCGGCACGTCGCCCACCTCGGCTTCCGTACCCTCGGGCACGGCTTCGCCGCCCACGGCCGGGCGCTGCCGACGGCCCCGGTCCGGGTCGAACTGACCGCGCCGGCCAGCGCGAGCAGTGCGCTCGCGAGCCCCGCAGCCGCGAACGCGGACGGCTCGGCCGGCGAAATCTGGGCCTTCGGGCCGGCGGACGCGGCGGACCGGGTCACCGGCCCGGCGCTCGACTTCTGCCTGCTGGTCACCCAGCGCCGGCACCGCGCCGACCTCGCCCTGACCGCCACCGGCGCCACCGCCGACGAGTGGCTGGACGTGGCGCAGGCCTTCGCCGGGCCGCCCGGCGCCGGCCGGGAGCCGCGCGCGGCGAGCGGCGCCGGAGCCCCGGCATGAGCGCCCCGCTCCGGGTCGGCAACGCCTCCGGCTTCTACGGCGACCGCTCCACCGCCTGGCGGGAGATGCTCGACGGCGGCGAGCTGGACGTGCTCACCGGCGACTACCTGGCCGAGCTGACCATGCTGATCCTCGGCCGCGACCGGATGCGCGACCCCGCCCTGGGATACGCGAAGACGTTCCTCCGCCAGCTCGAGGGCTGCCTCGGCACCGCGCTGGACCGGGGCGTACGGATCGTGACCAATGCCGGCGGCCTGAACCCGGCCGGCCTGGCCGCCGCGATCGGCTCGCTCGCCGACCGGCTCGGTCTCACCGCCCGGATCGGGTACGTCGAGGGCGACGCCCTCACCCGTCCCGACGCGCTCACCGCGAACGCCTACCTCGGCGCGTTCGGCATCGCGGCCTGCCTCGACGCCGGGGCGGACGTGGTGGTCACCGGCCGGGTCACCGACGCCTCGCTGGCCGTCGGGCCGGCGATCGCCCGGTTCGGCTGGGGCCGGGACGACCTGGACGCGCTGGCCGGGGCGACCGTCGCCGGGCACCTGATCGAGTGCGGGGCGCAGGTCACCGGCGGCAACTTCAGCTTCTTCACCGAGCTGCCCGACGGCGGCCACCGGCCCGGTTTCCCGATCGCGGAGATCCACCCGGACGGTTCCTCCGTGCTCACCAAGCACCCGGGCACCGGCGGCGGGGTCACCGTCGAAACCGTCACCGCACAGCTGCTCTACGAGGTGGGCGGTCCGGCGTACCTGGGGCCGGACGTGGTGACCCGGCTGGACACGGTGCGGCTGCACCAGGCGGGGCCCGACCGGGTCCGCGTCTCCGGGGTCCAGGGCACGCCGCCGCCGGCCACCCTCAAGGTCGGCGTCAACAACCTCGGCGGGTTCCGCAACTCGATGACGTTCGTCCTCTGCGGACTGGACGTCCCCGCCAAGGCGGCCCTGGTACGAGGGCAGCTCGAGGAGGCGGTCGGCAAGGAGGGGCTGGAGTTCACGCTGGCCCGCACCGACCACCCGGACGCGGCCGACACCGAGTCGGCGAGCGCGCTGCTGCACGTACACCTGCGCGACGGTGACAGGGCGCGGGCCGGGCGGGCCTTCTCGGCGGCCGCGGTGGAGCTGGCCCTGGCCTCCTACCCCGGCTGCACGCTGACCACGCTGCCCGGCGACGCCACCCCGTACGGCGTCTTCACTGCCGACACCGTGCCGCAGGACGCCGTCGAGCACGTCGCGGTGCTGCCCGGCGGGGAGCGGGTGCCGATCCCGCCGCCGACCCGGACCGAGGCCGCCGCCGCGCACACCACGGTGGTCGTACCGGACACCGGCGGTGCGGCGGCCCGGTCCGAGGGCACCGGCCCGACCCGACGGGCGCCGCTGGGCGAACTGGTCGGGGCGCGCTCCGGCGACAAGGGCGGCGACGCCAACCTGGGCGTCTGGGCCCGCACCGACGCCACGTACGCCTGGCTGCGCGGCTGGCTCACCGTCGAGCGGCTGGCCGAACTGCTGCCGGAGACCGCCCCGCTGACCGTCGAGCGGTACGAGCTGCCCCACCTGCGGGCGGTCAACTTCGTGGTGCGGGGGCTGCTCGGGCAGGGCGTGGCCGCCTCCACACGGTTCGACCCGCAGGCCAAGGCGCTCGGGGAGCTGCTGCGCTGCCGGGTCGTCGATCTGCCCGCGGACCTGCCGGCGGGTCCACCGCAACGAGTCGGGGAGGCCGGCGCATGAGCATCGTGGACACTCCGGAACGGCGGCAGCTGCGCGAGCTGACCCGAGCCTTCGTCACCCGGGAGGTGCTGCCGCACCTGGCCGACTGGGAGCGGGCCGGCGAGGTGCCGCGCGAGCTGCACGCAACCGCCGCGAAGATCGGCCTGCTCGGCATCGGGTTCCCCGAGTCGGTCGGCGGCAGCGGCGGCGACCTGCTCGACTCGATCGTCGTCACCGAGGAGATCATTCGCTCCGGCGGCTCGTCGGGCCTGATCGCGGCGCTCTTCACGCACGGCATCGCGCTGCCGCACATGGTCGCCGCCGCCGGCGGCCAGAGCGGTGGCCTGCTCCGCGGCCGGCTCGGGGGCGGCCAGGTCCGTGGCGACGACGACCTGGTCGACCGGTACGTCCGACCCACCCTGGCCGGGACGATGATCGGCGCGCTGGCGATCACCGAGCCGGACGGCGGTTCGGACGTCGCCGCGATCCGCACCACCGCCCGCCGGGACGGCGACCACTACGTGGTGAACGGCTCGAAGACCTACATCACCAGCGGGGTCCGGGCCGACTTCGTGACCACCGCGGTCTGCACCGACTTCCCGGGCAGCGGCGAGCTCAGCCTGCTGGTCATCGACAAGGGCACGCCCGGCTTCACCGTCGGGCGCCGGCTGGAGAAGCTGGGCTGGCACTGCTCGGACACCGCCGAGCTGTCCTTCGTCGACGTCCGGGTGCCGGTGACCAACCGGATCGGCGAGGAGAACACCGGCTTCCTGGCGATCATGCAGCACTTCGCCGCCGAGCGGCTCTCGCTGGCCACCCAGGCGTACGCGACCGCGCAGCGCTGCGTGGAGCTGGCCACCCGCTGGTGCCGGGACCGGGCCACCTTCGGCCGCCCGCTGGCCAGCCGGCAGTTGGTCCGGCACCGGCTCGCCGAGATGCACACCCGCGCCGAGGCGGCCCGGGCGTACGTGCACGAGGTGGCCGCCCGGGTCGCGGCCGGCGAGCCGGTGGTGACCGAGGTGGCGATGGCGAAGAACGTCGCGGTGGCCGCCTGCGACCAGGTGGTCGACCAGGCGCTGCAGCTGCACGGCGGCTTCGGCTACCTGCGCGACGCCGAGGTGGAGCGGCACTACCGGGACGCCCGGATCCTCGGCATCGGCGGCGGCACCACCGAGATCATGAACGAGATCATCGCGAAGGGCATGGGCCTGTGAGCACACTGGACAGCACGCTCGACCCCGCCTCGCCGACCTACCGGGCCAACCGGGAGGCGCTGCTGGAACGCCTCGCCGAGCTGGACGCCACGCTGGACCGGGCCCGGGCCGGCGGCGGTGAGAAGTACGTGACCCGGCACCACGCGCGCGGCAAGCTGCTCCCCCGGGAGCGGATCGAGCTGCTGCTCGACCCGGACAGCCCGTTCCTGGAGCTGTCCCCGGTCGCGGCGTACGGCACCGACTTCCCGGTCGGGGCGAGCGTGGTGACCGGCATCGGCGTGGTCGAGGGCGTGGAGTGCCTGGTCGTCGCCAACGACCCGACGGTACGCGGCGGCGCGGTGAACCCGTGGTCGCTGGCGAAGACCCGGCGGGCCGGCGAGATCGCGCTGGCCAACCGGCTGCCGATGGTCAACCTGGTCGAGTCGGCGGGGGCGGACCTGCCCACCCAGGCGGAGATCTTCATCCCGGGCGGCCGGGTGTTCCGCGACCTGACCCGGCTCTCCGCGGCGAAGATCCCCACGGTCAGCGTGGTCTTCGGCAACGCCACCGCCGGCGGCGCGTACGTGCCCGGGATGTCCGACCACGTCATCATGATCCGGGACCGTTCGCAGGTGTACCTGGCCGGCCCGCCGCTGGTGAAGATGGCCACCGGCGAGGTCACCGATGACGAGTCGCTGGGCGGGGCGGCGATGCACGCCTCGACGTCCGGGCTGGCCGACTTCCTGGCCTCCGACGAGCGGGACGGCATCCGGCTGGCCCGGCAGTGCGTGCGCCGGCTCAACTGGCGCAAGCAGGGCCCGTCGCCGCGCAACCCCGTCCCCCAGCCTCCCAAGTACGACCCGGAGGAGTTGCTCGGCATCGCCAGCGCCGACCTCAAGGTGCCCTTCGACCCCCGCGAGGTGCTGGCCCGGGTCCTCGACGGCAGCGAGTTCGACGAGTTCAAACCGGCCTACGGCACGGCGCTGGTCACCGGCTGGGGCGAGCTGCACGGGTACCCGGTCGGGGTGCTGGCCAACGCCCGGGGCGTGCTGTTCAGCGCGGAGGCGCAGAAGGCGGCCCAGTTCATCCAGCTCGCCAACGCCGCCGACACCCCGCTGGTCTTCCTGCAGAACACCACCGGCTACATGGTCGGCACCGAGTACGAGCAGCGCGGCATCATCAAGCACGGCGCGTTGATGATCAACGCGGTCTCGAACTCGACCGTGCCGCACCTGACGGTCAACCTGGGCGCCTCCTACGGCGCCGGCAACTACGGCATGTGCGGCCGGGCGTACGAGCCGCGGTTCCTGTTCACCTGGCCGAACGCCAAGTCGGCGGTGATGGGGCCGGCGCAGCTCGCCGGGGTGCTCTCCATCGTCGCCCGGCAGGCCGCCGCCGCCCGGGGGCGCGACTACGACGAGGAGTCCGACGCGGCGATGCGGATGATGGTCGAGCAGCAGATCGAGTCCCAGTCCGGCGCGCTCTTCCTCTCCGGCCGGCTCTACGACGACGGGGTGATCGACCCCCGGGACACCCGAACCGTCCTCGGGCTCTGCCTGTCGGCGATCCACAACGGACCGGTGAAGGGCGCCGACGGTTTCGGCGTCTTCCGGATGTGAGGGGCGGACCTTTGATCAACCGACTCTTGGTGGCCAACCGGGGCGAGATCGCCCGCCGGGTCTTCGCCACCTGCCGGGCGCTCGGCGTCGAGACGGTCGCCGTGCACTCGGACGCTGACGCCGACGCGCCGTTCGTGGCCGAGGCCGACCACGCGGTCCGGCTGCCGGGGAACACGCCGGCCGAGACGTACCTGCGGATCGAGAAGATCCTGGACGCGGCCCGGAGGACCGGCGCGGACGCCGTCCACCCGGGCTACGGTTTCCTCGCCGAGAACGCCGAGTTCGCCGCGGCGGTGACCGACGCGGGGCTGACCTGGGTCGGCCCGCCGGCCAAGGCGATGGCCGCGATGGGCGACAAGATGGAGGCGAAGGCGCTGCTCGCCGAGGCGGGCGTGCCGATGCTGCCGACCTGGACCGACCCCGACCAGATCACCGACTTCCCGGTGCTGGTCAAGGCGTCCGCCGGCGGCGGCGGACGGGGCATGCGCGTGGTCCGCGACGCCGCCGACCTCGCCGAGGCCGTCGCCTCCGCGCGCCGCGAGGCGACCGCCGCGTTCGGCGACGGCACGGTCTTCGTCGAGCGGTACGTGGAGCGCGGCCGGCACGTCGAGGTGCAGATCTTCGGCGACACCCACGGCACCGTGGTCGCCCTCGGCGAGCGGGACTGCTCGATCCAGCGCCGGCACCAGAAGATCGTCGAAGAGGCCCCGGCCGTCGTCGGGCCGCGGGTGCGGCAACGGCTGCACGAGGCGGCGGTCGCCGCCGGCCGGGCCGTCGACTACGTCGGCGCGGGCACGGTGGAGTTCCTGCTCGCCCCGACCGGCGAGTTCTTCTTCCTGGAGATGAACACCCGGCTCCAGGTGGAACACCCGGTCACCGAGGCGGTCACCGGCCTGGACCTGGTCCGGCTGCAACTGCTGGTCGCCGAGGGCGAGCCGCTGCCGGTGGCGGCGACCCCGCCGACCGACGGCCACGCGATCGAGGTACGCCTCTGCGCGGAGGACCCGGCCCAGGGCTTCCGTCCCGCGACCGGCACCCTGCACCGGTTCGCCGTCCCGGGGGTGGCCGGGGCGTTCGCCCCGACGAAGGGGCTGCGACTGGACTCGGGCGTGACGGACGGCTCGACGGTGGGCGTGCACTACGACTCGATGCTGGCCAAGCTGGTCGCCTGGGCGCCGACCCGGGCGGAGGCGGTCCGGGCGCTGGCGGGTGCGCTGGCCCGGGCCGAGTTCCACGGCGTCGCCACCAACCGGGACCTGCTGGTCCGGGTACTGCGCAGCGCCGAGTTCGCGGCGGCCGAGGCGGACACCGGCTTCCTGGACCGGCACCCCGAGGTCTTCGCCCCGCTGCTCCCCGCCGACCGGTCGCCGCTGGCGGCGCTGGCCGCCGCGCTCGCCTCGGCCGCCGCCCGCCGCGCCGAGGCGGGGGTGCTCGCCGGGCTCCCCTCCGGCTGGCGGAACGTGCCGGCGTTCCCGCAGGTCACCCACTACGCCGGGCCGGACGGCGGCGAGATCGAGGTGCGCTACCGGCTGGACCGCACCGGCGCGCTGGCGCAGTGGCACACCGACCCGGGCCTGACCTCGGCCGACGGGCCGTCGGCGGGGCCCGGGGCAGGGGCGGGGACCGACCCGGCCGGAGCGGATGCCGACCGGTCCGGGCAGCCGCCGACGGTGGCGCTGGTGCAGGCGAGGCCGGACCGGGTCGTGCTCGACGTGGACGGCGTGCGCCGGGCGTTCCGCGTACACCGGGTGGGGTCGGCGGTCTTCGTGGACGGCCCGGACGGGGCGACGAGCCTGACCGAGCTGCCCCGGTTCCCGCTGCCCACCACGGAGCTGGCGGCCGGGTCGCTGCTGGCGCCGCTGCCCGGCGCGGTGAGCCGGGTGCACGTGGCGATCGGTCAGCGGGTCGCCGCCGGCGACCTGCTGCTGACCCTGGAAGCGATGAAGCTCGAACACCCCGTGCTCGCCCCGACCGACGGCGTGGTCGCCGAACTGCCGGTGCCGGCCGGCGGCCAGGTCGACACCGGCGCCGTGCTGGCCGTGGTCAACTCCGAGGAGGACCCGCGATGAACTTCGACCTCACCCCCGAGCAGGACCAGCTCCGCGACGCCGTCCGCGCGCTGGGCCGCAGGTACGGTCACTCCTATTTCGTAGCGAAGGCGAAGTCGGGGGAACACACCACCGAGCTGTGGAGCGAGGCCGGCCGGCTCGGCTACCTCGGCGTCAACATCCCCACCGAGTACGGCGGCGGGGGCGGCGGCATCACCGAACTGGCCCTCGTCTGCGAGGAGCTGGCGGCGGCCGGCTGCCCGCTGCTGCTACTGGTGGTCTCCCCGGCCATCGCCGCCACGGTGATCAACAAGCACGGCACCGACGAGCAGCGCAAGCGCCACCTGCCCGGCCTGGCCGACGGCACCCAGAAGATCGTCTTCGCGATCACCGAGCCGGAGGCCGGCTCGAACTTCCACCGGCTCGGCACGGTGGCCCGCCGCGACGGCGACGACTGGCTGCTCTCCGGCCGCAAGTGCTACATCTCCGGGGTCGACGAGGCGCAGTACGTCCTCGTCGTGGCCCGTGTCGCCGTCGGAGACGGCCAAGGCGGCTCAGGGGATGCGTCTCCTCAAAAGCTCAAGCCGGCGCTGTTCATCGTGCCGACCGACGCGCCGGGGCTGACCCGCTCCAAACTGGACATGGAGATCCTCTCCCCGGAGAACCAGTTCCTGCTCTACCTCGACGACGTGCGGCTGCCCGCCGACGCGTTGGTCGGCGAGTCCCTGGACGCCGGGCTGCCGGCGCTGTTCGCCGGGCTCAACCCGGAGCGGATCACCGTCGCCGCGATGGGCGCCGGCACCGGCCGGTACGCGATCGAGCGGGCCAGCGAGTACACCGCCACCCGCAAGGTCTGGGGCGGGCGGAGCATCGGCTCGCACCAGGGCGTGGCGCACCCCCTCGCGCACGCGGCGGTGCAGGTGGAACTGGCCCGACTGATGATCCACAAGGCGGCCACCCTGTACGACGCCGGCCGCGACCTGGAGGCCGGCATCTCCGGCAACATGGCCAAGTACGCCGCCGGCGAGGCCGCCGCGCTTGCCGTGGACACCGCCGTGCAGGCCCTCGGCGGGGCCGGCATGACCACCGAGTACGGCGTGGCCACCCTGCTCGGCGCGGTACGCGCCGGCCGGATCGCCCCGGTCAGCCGGGAGATGATCCTCAACTTCGTCGCCCAGCACGTCCTCGGCCAGGACAAGTCCTACTGAGCCCGCCCGACTCCCGGGCCGGGCCCGCTGACCACGATCCCCCCGGCCCGGGCGGTCAGGCGCGGCGGAGGCCGAGGTCGGTGGTCCAGCCGTCGTAGCGGTAGAGCCGACCCAGGTGGTCCGGAAGGACGTCCAGGGCCTGCGGCAGGGTCAGGCCGGTGGAGACGTGCCGGTGCAGTACGTGTGAGCCCTCGCCACGCCGGCCCATCGGCACGTCCAGGTGCGCCTCGATCATCGACTCCACCCGGCACGCCTCGGCGGACGGCTCCAGGCGCACCCTGAGGTACAGCTCGTTGGTGCGCACCTCCGCCGCCTCGAAGACCATTCGCAACTCCTGGCACACCTCGAACCGGGCCGGTTCGTCGCCCCAGCCGACGTCCAGGCGGCCGTAGCACAGGACTTCGCCGGGCCAGTCGTACCCGAGCCAGATGCCGTCGACGACGAACCGCTCCAGGTCCCGGCGGCAGGTCCGCATCGCCGTCAGCAGCGCCATGACGGCCTGCTCGGCGGAGAGTGGATCAGTCATCGTGGCGAGACCGTACCGGAAAGGGTGACCGGACCGACACCGTGATCCGACGACTCCCCACTGTCACGATCAGTGGTGACAGACCACAGGGGAGGGTGTCATGGACAGAAGAGCCGTACTCAGGGGGCTCGCGGGCGCGGCGGTGGCCGCTCCGGCCGCCGGGCTGCTCGGTGCCGCGCCAGCCGAGGCCGCGACCCACTATGTGATGGCGACCGAGCAGGCCAGCGGTCGGATCCTCAGGTTCAACCCGGCCGCCTGGAGCAGCGGCACGGTGCTGTGGAAGGCGCCGAGCACCACCGGTACGTGGAAGAACCTCTCCGACGTCAAGCGGCGGGGCACCGCGAAGTGGGGCAACGTCATGCTGGTGACGTCCTCCGGGGTGGGCGACTACCTGGGCCGGGCCGCGATGATCGACGAGAGCGCGATCAGCTCCTCGCGTACCGGGGGGATTGTCTGGCAGGCCGCCGTGGACGGCAACCCGCACTCGATCGAGCGGATCGAGGGCAAGGGGGCGATCGTGGTGGCCACCTCCAAGGGGCCAACCGGCTCGGCCAGCGGTGGCGGCCTGCACCTGTTCGTGCCGTCGACCAACGGCGGCAAGCCGGGCACCCGGGCCGTCAAGTTCTACGGCTTTCCCGGCGCGCACGGGGTCATCTACAACCAGAACGGCTTCGTCATCGCCGTGGGCACCGGCGAGGTGCGCCCCTACGGGATCACCGGCAACGGGTCCAGCACCCGGTTGTCGTACCGGACGAAGCTGACCTTCAGCGACGGCGCGGGGCGGGCGAAGGTCGGGCACGACATCCTGCCCGACCACGACGGCAGCGGCTACTTCTTCACCTCGCCCGGGCCGGCTCAGCGCACGGCGCGGCAGGCGGCGTCGATACGGTGCACCGGGCGCACCCGCCGGCCGGTCCCCTCCAGCAGCGAGTCCTCGACGTGGAAGTCGCGGATGCGCAGCCGGTGCCGGGGCAGTTCCTCCTCGCTGGGGCAGAGCACCTGGGCGCGCACCTGGTCCACCGGCACGTAGCGGACGCCGCCGCGCTCCTGAAGCAGCACCACGTTCACGTCGTCCACGGTCACCACGTGCCCGCGGACGTCCTCGGTGCCGCCGGGTGTCGACTCCACGGTGGTGACGGTCAGCGGCAGCACCGGCGTGCTGATCACCGGCAGCGCGGCCCAGACCAGCATGGCGAGCACGGCCGCCTCGGTCAGCGACGCCAGTGGCCGGATCACCGCCGCCGGCAGCGGACCGGTGACGCCGAGCGCGAGCAGCGGCGGCGCGACGAGCAGCAGCAGGGCCAGCAGTTCCCCCTGCCGCCAGGCGTCCCGCAGGGTCGGCGCGAGCAGCCAGGCGTACCCGACGAACAGGGCGGCGAGCAGCAGCAGCCGGGGTGCGACCTGCTCGTGCAGCCGGGCCGGGGTGAGCTGGAAGGCGGCGACGAACGCCGGGATCAGCAGCGGCAGGTAGAGCAACTGCCAGGTGACCAGGGCGAGCAGGAAGCTGGCGACCACGAACCAGGCCGGGGTGATGTCCACCCAGCGGGCGAAGAGCGGCCGGCGGAAGCTGGCGGGCATCCGCTCCACGCTCACCCGGAGCACCGCGCCGAGCGCGAAGACCGCGACCAGGCCCGTGGAGAGCAGGCGGGCGGCCGTGGTGAGGAAGCCGGCCAGCAGGTTCACCGGGCCGACGTTCGCCACCAGGAGCAGGGTGGTCTGGAGTTCGCCGCCGGCCTCGACGCCGAGCCGGAGCACGGAGAAGATCGCCGGCACGCCGACCACGGCCGTCCAGAACGACTGGCTGGCCCGGGCCCGCCGCTCGGCCGGGTCGCTGCCCTCCCGCGCCGGCCCGGCGGGGCCCACGTCACGCTGGGCGGGCACCGCCGGGGCGCTCACCGCCGGGGCGCCTTGTCGTCGAAGTCGACCAGCTTGGGTACGTCCAGCGGCTGCGGCTGCGACTTCGGCGCCTTCATCCAGGGCCCAGCGTCCGGTTGTACGCGGTCAGCCAGGGACTGCTGATCCCGCTGCGCCCCTGCTGGTAGCTCTTGTCGAGGAAGAAGGCGACCAGGTCGCGCAGGGCCGGATCACCGATCGGCACCCCGATGCCGAGCGTCTCGCTGGTGCCGAACGGCATGTCGACGATCTCGAACTCGGTCGGGTACTGGGAGAGGAAGCCGGCGAGGATGGTCTCGTCGGAGCTGACCGCGTCGTACCGCCCCTCGCGGATGCCGTTGACGCAGTCGCCGACCCGCTTCACGACCAGCGCCTTGACCTGGTGTTTCTCCAGCTCGGCCTCGGTGGTGGAGCCGCCACTGGTGCAGATCTTGTACGCCGGGTCGCGGAGGTCCTCGATGGTGCGGATCTTGTCCTTCAACCGGTTCGGGACCATCACCTCCTGGGTGGTGACGAAGTACGGCCCGGCGAAGCCGACCTGCTTCTTGCGCTCCTCGGTGATCGAGAAGCTGGAGACCACCAGGTCGACCACATCTCCCTGCAGGGCCGGAATGCGGTCCTCGGTGGCCAGCGAGACGAAGTCGATCCGCTGGTCGCCCTCGTAGCCCAGCGAGGCGGCGATGTACCGGGCGATCTCGACGTCGAAGCCGACGTAGCTGCCGTTGCGCAGCTCGCCCATCAGTGGCTCGGTGGCCGCCACCCCGATCCTGATCTTCGGCTGGCCGTCGATGTGCGACTCGCGCAACTTGTCCAGCACCGAAGGGAGCGGCGGATCCTGCCGGTTGTTGCAACCGGCCGCGGCGGCCAGCGTCAGGGTCAGCGCCACGGCCAGCGTGGTCGCGACCGAGCGGAACCTCGGGGAGGAGCTGTCGTTCATCGGGCTACCTCGCTGACGGACACGGCCTGCGGGACACCGACAGTAGCGGTTTCCGTCCACTTCGGTGGTCATCGGAACGGCGTGGAAAGTGACCGGGGTACGACAGGCGGCCCGAGCGCCCGCCGTACCCCGGCGTCCTTCAGCGCACCGTCAGCGCACCGTCAGCGTGCCCACGGCGGGCCGCGGCGCGACGACCGGCGGCAGCCGCTTCGGCTCGCCCCGGGCCGGCTCGCCCTCGGCGGCCAGCGCGCTCTTCGGCGCGGCGGCCCGCGACGTCTCCGGCGCGGCCGGCACCTCGACGAAGGGCTGCACGTCACCGGTGCAGAGGGTGCCCTTCTTCGGCAACGTGCCCTCGAGCAGGTAGGCGTCGACGGCGCCGGTCACGCAGGCGGACGTCCCATAGGCGGTGTGCCCCCAGCTGTCGCTGCTGAGCAGCCGGCTGTTCGGCAGCAGCTTCGCCGAGCTGACCGCCGCGTCGTAGTTGGTGGCCGGGTCCCAGTAGTTGCCGACCACCAGCACCGGGGCGCTGGTCTTCCGGTTGAACGGACCGGTGTAGGCGTCCTCGTCGCGCACCGTCCAGGTGTCCCGGGCGCACGGCGCGGCGCTCCAGCCCCAGGCCCGCCCGAAGTACGGGGCCCGCTTGTCCTCCTTGGCCGTCAGCGCCGGCCAGGCACCCGCGTCCTTCGGGTGGTACGCGTCGGTGCAGTCGACACCGAGGAACGTCTCCAGCCCGTTGTTGTACGGGAAGTCGTACCGGCGCTGCTGCCGGGCCTGCTCGGCGCGCTTGGCGACGGCCGTGCGGGCCTGCGCCAGGCGGGCCGCGGTGGCCGATCCCGGATCGGTGAGCACCAGCAGGTCGGCGGTGATCGAGGCGATGTCGGCGTAGCCGTACGGGCTGTAGAGGGAGCTGAGGCTGGCGCCGACGAAGTCGGCGTAGCTGACGGTGAACGACCCCCCGTCCGGGTCCTCGATCACCACCGGCTTCTTGCGCAGCCGATGCGCCACCAGCTCGTACGAGGCGACCGGGTCGCCGGCCGCCAGGGAGCACTTCTCCTCGCCGGCCTTGTCGCAGCGGAGCAGGATCTCGCGCAGCGCCTGGTACGCGCCGTCGGCGCTGCGCAGCCGGGTCTCCTGGAGCTCGCTGCGGGCCTTGCCCTGGCCGACCCAGGCGTTCGGGTCGAGCATCCCGTCGACGGCCAGCGCCCGGAACCGGTCCGGGAACATGTTGGCGTAGTACTGGCCGAGCGCGGTGCCGTAGCTGAAGCCGAGGTAACTGAGCTTCCTGTCGCCGACCGCCCGGCGCAGCACCTCCATGTCCCGGGCGACCTCGGCGGTGGACATCGCCCCGGTCAGCGGCTTGCCGGTGGTGGAGCAGGCCCGACCGACCGCCTTCGACGAGGCGATGTACGCCTTCTCCTCCGCCTTCGTCCACGGGAACGCCACGTTCAGCCCGGCGTACGCCCTGGTCTGGTCCTTGACCGACGGGAAGCACTTGACGTTGTCACTGGCGGCGATGCCGCGCGGGTCGACGCCGACGATGTCGAAGCGGTCCAGCAGTTCGTCGGAGAGGAAGTACGGCGCGGCGAGCGCGATGTCGGTGCCGGAGCCGCCGGGGCCGCCCGGGTTGAGGAAGAGGCTGCCGATCCGGCTCTGCTGGTCGCGGGCCTTGACCCGGAGCAGCGCGATCTCGGTGGTGGCCCCCTTGGGCTGGTCGTAGTCCAGCGGCAACCGGGTGGTCGCGCACTCGGCGTAGCCGTAGCAGGCGTACCAGTCGAGCTTGGGCGTGGGCACGCGGTCGACCCGCCGGGCCTCGGCGGGACTGGTGCGGTCCGATGTGGTGGGTCGACCCCAGCCGGTGATTGCGGGCGACGCGGTTGCGGGCGCGATCGCCGATCCGGCGAGGAAGAGGCCGGCGATTCCTGCCGCGGCCAGGGACCGGGAAGTACGTGGCATGTGCTGCCTTCCGGTGGAGGACAGGGACTGCCGAGGTGACCCTCGACCTCCGTCACCCTAGGGGCGGCAGACAACGATCGCGCCCCGGCGAAACACCACCAAAGGGACCGATTGTCCAAACGATGTAACGAAATTTTCATTGTCGACGCTGTTTGGCATCCTTCCGCCACTCAGGAGCCGACCTCCTCGAACCAGTCCGGTTCCGGCCCGGAGCAGTGCGACGACGATCCGGGACGTCCGGCGCATCGGCGTTCCTTCCTCGGACGAAGTGATCGGACCATCGCACCGGGTGGCCGGCGGATCCGCCGCCGCGACCCACCGGTGCGCGGATTGACAGCGCGCCCCACCCGGAGATGCTTGTCGGGTGGGACGAATCCTCAGGCCGGACCCGCGCGCGGTGGCGGCGGTCGCGTCGCTCGCCGCCGTCGCGGTGCTGGTGACCCTGCTCGTGCGGCACCCCGCCAACATCCTGACGGTGGGGCTGGCGCTGCTCTGCGTGCTGCTGGCCACGGTCGCCGGCACCGCCGTGGCCGCCCTGCGCGAGCAGCCCTCGACGACGGGCGTCACCCCGCCGGGGCCGCCGGACGCCGGCCCCCCGGTGCTCGACGCGGACACCCTCGACGCCCTGGACAGCGCGGCCGTCCGCGCGAAACTGGAGGAGCTGGACGAGCTCAGGGACCGATGAGGGTGGGTGAGGCGAGCGCGTCCACGCCCTTGCCGGCCAGGCAGCGGTACGTCCGGCCGGTGTCCGTGCCGCTCGGCGGCAGGACCTCCAGGTTCCAGCCGGTGGGATAGGCCAGCCCGCTGGTGAGCCGGAAGGTCCGCGCGTTGCAGACCCGGCGGACGGCCGGGTCCGCGCTGATCGCGGCGTGCCCCGCGCCGACCAGCGTGGGAGGCAGCTCACCCTCCACATAGGTTTCCCAGGTGTGCCGGCCGTCGCAGGACACCTGCGGTGCCACGGCCCGGTCGCCGCGCAACCGCACCGGGCCGAAGCACTCCAGCCCCGACGCGCAGTGCGCCCCGGGGGGCAGCGTCAGGGTGGACGAGCCGGCGACGCAGCCCGGCAGCGAGCCCCACGCGGCCGGCGAGGCGGATTCGGTGGCGGTCGGCGTCGGCGTGGGGGCGGCCACGGACGCGGCGTTGCCGGCGACCCAGGCACCGGCGCTCGCCGAGGCGGCCAGGGCGAGGACCGCGGCGCCGCCGAGGAACCACCGCCGCCGCCGGCGTCGCCCGTGCGGCACGGTCGGGTGGGCGTCCTCGGGCACCGGCCGCGGCGGGCCGGACCGGTCCACCGTGTACGGCCCGGAGGGGCCCCCGGAGATCGGCGCTCCGCTCACCGGCGCCCCGCTGACCGGGGACGGGACCGCGCCGAGCGGCAGGGCGGTGAGCAGGTCCCGCAGCTCCAGCGCGGAGGGACGCGCGCCCGGGTCGTTGGACATCCCGGCGCGCAGCACGTCGACCAGTTCGGTCGGCACCCCGGGCAGCTCGGGGATGGGCTGGTTGAACATCTCCAGCACGGTGACCAGGCTCGGGTTCCGCTCCGACTGCCAGCGCGGCGGGCGGCCGTGCATCACCGCGTAGAGGGTGGCGCAGAGCGCGTACACGTCGACGGCCGGCGAGGGCGGGCTGTGGCTGAACATCTCCGGCGGGGCGTACGCCGGGGTGAGCACCTCCAGGGTGACCGAGGCGTCGCGCACCTCGGCCAGCACCGCCAGCCCGAAGTCGGCCAGCACCGCCGGGTTGAAGTGCGAGTGCAGGATGTTGGCCGGCTTGACGTCGCGGTGCAGCACCCCGGCCGCGTGGGAGTGGGCCAGCGCGTCGGCGATCTTGATGCCGAGGTCGCGGGTCTCCGCCGGGCCGAGCGGCGAGGTCCGCATCCGCTCGGCGTACGAGCCGTCGCAGAGCTCCATGATCAGGTAAGGGTGCTGGTCGACGGTGACCCCGACGTCGAAGAGGTCCACCACGTGCGGATGGGACGACATCTTCCCGGCGGCGCGCGCCTCCCGGAGGAACCGGGCCTGGTCCCGCTCGCTGTCCAGCGTGCGGTTCTCCACCTTGACGGCGACCTCGCGCCCCACCGAGATCTGGGTGGCCCGGTAGACGGTCGCGTAGCCACCCCGGGCGAACACCCGCAGATCGGTCAGACCGGGCACGATGGGCAGCCGGAGGGCGCCGGGCGGGGTCTCGGTCACAGCTCTGAAAATACCCGTCCCGCCGGAGCGCTCAGCGGACCGTACCGGCGGCCGGTGCGGGACCGGCGCTCTCACCGGCACCCGGCCCGACGCCGTCCGGGCCATCGACGGATGTCGGCGCGGCCGCCCGGCGGGCGTCCCAGCGCAGGCCGACGGCGGTGGCGACCGCCCCCAGCCCCTCCCATGCAGCGACGCCGAGGAAGCGGTCCGGCGCGACGTCGGCCAGCACGATCAGGGTGAAGACGGTGAAGGTGACCAGCCGGAAGACGACCGTGAACCGGTAGAAGGCCCGCCACTCGGTGGCGACCGCCAGCAGGTAGTAGACGCCCATGTTGAACGAGGCCATCGAGGAGGCGGTGAGGAACGTGCCGGTGTAGTCGCCGGCCGCCCGCCGCGCGGGCACCTCGAAGCCGAGCATCCGCAACTGCGCCTCGGGCCAGACCAACCCGAGCGCGCCGAGCAGGAGCGCCAGCACGCCGAAGACCGCGATCGTCCAGCCGGCGCCGGAACGCGGCAGCCTCATCTGTCCTCCCCACCCCCAGGGCGCGGCCGGGTGACCGACCGCGTGGAAGGACACGCTAACCGCCCCCACCGACGCGCACATCCCCGAAACCGCCAGACCTCCCTCCCTCCCCTCACCCCACCCCCTTCGCGCGCACTTTCAGAGAAAGAGTGGCTATCCGCAGTGGAA
>NZ_JAGPYL010000127.1:0-18247 GCF_018070095.1 Micromonospora sp. U56 | reverse complement strand
GCGATCAACTGCTCATCCGTGACCGCACCCACCGGCTCCACGGCCGGCTCCTGCCCCGAGGTGATCTCGGTCGTCATCTGGCGTCTCTCCCTTGATCGGTCGATCAGCCGTTATTTGTACAGTCCCGCAGCGGGTTGATCGCATAGACCTGGTAACCGGCGGCGATCAGCGCCTGCACCCACGGACCCCGGTCGGTCTCGATACCAACCACCACCTGCGCCGACTCATCATCCTCGGCCAGCTGAGCGCCGATCAGCGCGTGCAGGCCGGCGATCCCGGTGATTCCCTCCTCGAGTTTCGCCTTGCCCAGCCGGCGGCCGGTCTCGTCCTGCACCTCGACATCGTGGTGATCCTCAGCCCAGTCGTCTCCCACGAACAGCACTGCATCCCCTCCCGCCAGTCCACGGTTGATCGAGATGTCTGGCAGCGTCCGGGAGAACTGCCGCGAGCTAATGAACAAGTGCTCACGCCGCAGACGGCGGGCACGACATCCCATCAGCGATTCCGTCTCCCGACCACCGGCAGGGGCACGATCTGTCAATAGGACTGCGACGCGTCCTGCAGCGGGGAGTGCTCACCCGCCAGCGGCTACCGGAGCCGAGTCTGCCGCAACCAACCCGGCAACTCTCATTAGCAACGGCGCTGGACGGGCCGACGCCGCAGCGGACTAGCAGAGCGCTGGGACCAGCTGCTGCCCCCTCTTCCGCACCAAGTTGGACTATCCGGCCGAGGCTACGGATCAGATGGTCCAGGCTGCCGGAGAGGGCTGTGATAGGTCCAGTCGCCAGCAAGGCGGCCGACGAGTGAACGAGGGCGGGGCTTCCCTCCGCCGAGGGGAAGCCTGGCGGACCGCCCCCCGGTGCGGACCTTCGGGCCTGCTGATCGCTGTCGCTCTACTCGGAATCTGCTCGGTGAGTCGTGGGCAGTGCCGGGCAGTTTTGGTCAGCGCTGGGCAGCGACGGGCACGGAACCCCGCCGGTCGACGATCGCATGCTCCATGTGTGCTCCGCCGGTCGGCGCACCGGCAGCCCACACCGCTGGGCACGCTAGGGCACTCCTGGGCACTCGCAGGTATCCGCTGGCAGGTAAGCTATGCCCTCGCGCCCTCGTAGCTCAGGGGATAGAGCATCGGTTTCCTAAACCGAAGCCTATCGATCGGTGTGGCCGCGTGACCTGCCGTATCGACCGCCCTCTTTACTCATGTTGGATCGCACCCGCCAAGTGTCTGCTCGGTCGGTCGATGTTCGGTCGCTGTTGCCTTCTGTGTCGGGCCACGCACATCAATGCCGCTCATGGGGATATGGGATGTTCCTGGTCACCTCCTCCGCAGCCCAGTCGGAGAACTGACGTGCGACAGCCCGACGCGCGGTGTGCCAGACGTCGTCGTTGTCAGGTAGTTGTGCAACGTCATGCACACGTATTGCACGAGCCGCCGAGCCCGACGCTTTGTGGAAGATGTCACCTGCCTCGACGACGACCTGGAAAGCCCGGCTGCGATCGCTGACCGACTGCATGACCTGCCGGAGCGCCTTCGGGTCCCGAAGGAACAACTTCAAAGCCCGGGTCCCGGTCCCGTGGGTTCCCCCGACGCTAACGATCGTCTTGCCTTCGTCCAGCGCTTTGCGAGTGAAGAAGTTTGGCATCACGCTTATGAGCAGCCAATCGGTCGAAAGCTTGCCCTCGTTGTCAACTCGAGGGGCAAGGCGCCGTGTGGTCCGTACGTCCGTGCGAGCGACGAGTGGCCAGTTAGGCCTAGTCACCCATCCGTGGTCGGCAACTAGCCGCTGACAGGTGCCGTGCAGATCCCGTGGGTCCTCGTGCCATCTGTACGGCAGGTCGACTGTGTCTCCGACATATTCGAAGCCTGCGGCGCTGTGGATCCGGCGGTAGCCGAACGCCAGCCGGGCTAGCGGCGCCGCCTCGGGCGAGCCGATGACAACGAGATTACGTTCTAGCTGTGTTTCGAGTGTCTCAACCACTTCGAGGAGGTTGTGTTCCGCGCAGTAGGCAAGTGCCGGATCGGCGATGGCGCGGAACGCGGCTAGGTCGTCAGGGTGGTTGCCAGACAGCTCAAGCAGAGGATGCGAGTGCGGCATCACAAAGTCGTAGTCCTGCCGATAGTCGACGCGCAGTAGCCGGAGCGCCTCTTCCCGTTCCCTCCGCCGGCTTATCAACGTCCGGGCGAGTGGCTCGAGCTTGGGAAGCAGCAGGCCGGCTGCCCGCCCTAACAGTGCTGAGCTGGCTACCTCCACCGTCTCTCCCTGCTTCGGTTCGTGGTGTCATGCGCAACGCGCTACTCGGACATCTGCCCTAGATCTTCCATTCCAGATCCGAAGCCCTCGCCAAAACTGTCGCGGGCCTTGGCTAGCGCGGTCGCGACCTCCTTGAATCGCCGCTCAGTCTTCGCCACGATCATGGGCGGGATTGACCGCGTATTTCGGGTAAGCGCAACCTTGTTGAACAGTTCTTCAAAGCCTCGATGGCCCAGAACAGTACCGTTTAGGGTGCCCACAACGGCATCGGTTTTCGAACACATTAGGATGCCGATCGCGTCCCATGGGGTCTGTTCCCGAATGGTTACGGCGGCAGTTAGCCCCCCGGCAACAACGTACGGCGTAACCGGATTGCCGCCGATCGTAAGAAACGACCATTGCGGCAGCTCGTGGACCAGCGATAACACTGAGCCTCTATCCTTGGGCTTGTAGCCGGTAAAGGCAATCGACGGAACGACCATCCCATTGTCAGGCTGACAGGACAGCAGGTAGGCGTCTTCGGACGACGTTCCGTACGTCGGACCAAAGGTCAAGGGCTTGCCGTTTATCAGCGTGAACGTATGCGTTTGGTTTGCGATAATCGCGCTCTCGAGCTGGATCCGGCCAGCCGAGCGAGCTATAAACAGCATGGCGGCCACGCAGTAGCCTGCACGTATCATGGCCCACTGCGTTGAGCCGTCGAGCGGGTCGAGCACCAGCAGTCGCTCACCCGGATTCAGCTCCGGCGGAGGCTTCAAGCGCTCCTCGCCGATAATGTCGATGACCCTAAGGTCGCGGTAGGCCGGGTGGCGGCTAAAGGCGCGCCCGAACTCCACTTGGGCTTCCTCGTCGGCCTGGATTGGATCATCGCCCAGATGCAGTTCGCCCTCGGCGAGGAGCAGGCGCTTCCAGCCTCCGCTCGTCTCCAAGCGACGGAGGGTGCGCATCGCTGCTTGGCGCAGGGCGGACGCACCGATACGGGCGAGCTCGTCAGCCATCGATCACCCCCGAATGCTGGCGCTAAAGACTGTCGATTCCAGCCATCGTTAGGTCCAAATCAGCGTACAGCGCACCGGCCCCTTGGGCGCAGACCCGAATGGTCACCGCTGATAATCATTCGACTCAAGCTCCAGTCCGGTTCGCGCGCGAACGTATCGCTTTACAGGCATTCACCCGAGTCGTGCACGTGAAGTGTTAGCCGGCTGTCGCGGACGGAAGCGTTCGTGGTGTGGCCCCCCGTCCTCTCGTCATCTTGACACTCAGTCTGCTAGCGTAGAGACGCATGCTGAAGCCGAGAACGGAGGACGCCGATGGCATCGCGACTGACGAGTGTTCGCTTGGACGACGACACGTTGGACCGGCTACGCCTGGTCGCTGAGGTGAACGAAACCAACATCGCCGCCGAGGTACGAGAGGCCGTGCGACGGTACTTGGAGTCAGAGCTCGAGGCAGAGGACTTCCCCAGGCGCCTCGACGAGGCACATGCCCGGCAGCGTGCCGTGATGCGGAGGATTGTCTCGTCAATCGGCCGTCAGGATCCCTGAGAGCACCTGGATCTACATGGATGACCAACGCGGGCTTGGCCTGTCGGGCTCGTAAATCTGGTTCTGGGCAGTGACGTCCGGATTTGGGGCGGCCGACGACGCCGGACGTGACCAGCCGTACCACGACGCCGACGCGTTCGTTGAAGGCGTGGCCCGCCAGCTTGACCTGGAAATACAGCTACAGCGACGTCGGCGTCATCGCATCTCGTCCTATGCCGTGATGCCCGGCCGGCGGCAGGCCTGGGTGGCATGGTGAGGTCACCGGCTCATCGGACAAAGTTGATGCTCATGGAGGCCGGCTACCTGAGCTAATGGTCAGGAAACCATGTGCCGATGCCGATGGAGGGCAGCCCAGAGTCCGCCTTTTGGATCACAGATTCAGCTCGGTCCCGTCCTCAGGTCAGCTGGTACAACCCGTCTGCTGTCCGGCTCCTATGCTCGCCGGCACGCCCCTCCGCGGACTTCTTCGCTTCTCGAGTTGCCGAGCTACGACCTTGTTGATCACTATCCCGATCTCGCGCCGCTGCGGCGGGGCGCTACGCGGCGAGGACTGGCCGGCCCTGGTCGCCTTCTTCGACCGCCTGCCAGAGCACGATGACCCGACAGTCGCGGCCGCCATCGTCGCCGAGATGAGGGGCGTGGAGAGGTTTCTGCGGGTGGCCGGGGGGGACCCGCGGGTTCCACCTTGGCCGGCACGTTGCTCGGTGCCCGGTTGGTGTCTACGGGCACGCAAGATCTGGCACGAGCTACACCGCCGCGGTGTTCAGGTGGCCCGGTGCACCGTCGAGCGGCTGATGCGCGAGTCCGGGCTACGCGAGCTGCTGCGCGACAAATCGCCACGCACGACCCGGCCAGCGGCCGAGACCAACCGGCCCGCTGACCTCGTCAAACGGGACTTCACCGCGGAACATCCGAACCAGCTGTGGGTCGCGGACCTGACCTACGTGCGCACGAGTGTGGGCTGGGTGTACGCCGCGTTCGTCCTCGACGTGTACTCCCGCATGATCGTCGGCAGGCAGGTGTCCACGAGTCTCTACACCGATCTGGCTCTCGACGCGCTGAAGATGGCGATCTGGCGTCGCGAAAATCAGGGCGCTGACCTGGGCGGACTGGTCCACCACTCCGACCGTGGAGCCCAATATCGAGCAATCCGCTACACCCAGCGGCTCGCCGAGGCCGGCACCGTCGCCTCCGTCGGCTCCTACGACAACGCCATGGCCGAGGCGTTCAACTCCCTGTACAAGGCCGAACTCGGCCGAAACAAGGGCCCGTGGCGCTGGCTCGACGACCTGGAGATGGCCACCGTCGAGTACATCGACTGGTACAACGACCGCCGCCTGCACGGCGAACTCGGCCACGTCCCACCCACCGAACACGAGGCGCTACACGCGATGACCCGCCCGGTCAATGCACCACTGAAAAGGGACTGCCCCCGGTTTGGTTGACTCCTGACCTGTGAGGATGCGTTCCTCGCTGGAAGGATGTCGGCCATGCCGAAAGCGTTCCCGCCGGAGTTCCGCCGTGACGTCGTCGCGGTCGCCCGCAAGGGCGAGGCTCCGATCGCGCAGATTGCGAAGGACTTCGGAATCTCCGAGTCATGCCTGCACCGCTGGCTCAAGCTCGCCGAAATCGAGGACGAGGGTCGTCCCGGGACGGCCAGCAGCGAGTCCGCCGAGCTGCGGGAGCTGCGGCGGCGCAACAAGCTGCTGGAGCAGGAGAACGAGATTCTGCGCAGGGCGGCGGCGTTCTTCGCCAAGGAGATCGCCCCAAAATGACCTACCCGCTGGTCGGTGACCTGGCCGCGGACGGGATCCCCGTCGCGGTGACCTGCCGGGTGCTGGGCTTCAGTAAGCAGGCCTACTACGCATGGCGCGCCGCCCCGGTCTCGCAGCGCGACTGGGACGACGCCCAACTGATCAACGCCGCCCTGGACATCCACGCCGACGACCCCGCGTTCGGATACCGGTTCATCGCCGACGAACTGCCCGCCCACGGCATCACCGCCGGCGCCAACCGGGTGGCCAGGCTCTGCTCACAGCAGCGCATCTGGTCGGTCTTCGCCAAGAAGAAGGGGTTGACCCGGCGGGCCGGACCGCCGGTGCACGACGACCTGGTGCAACGCCGTTTCACCGCCGACGCGCCCAACCAGCTGTGGCTGACTGACATCACCGAACATCCCACCGCCGAGGGCAAGCTCTACCTGTGCGCGATCAAGGACGTGTACTCGGGGCGGATCGTCGGCTACTCCATCGACCACCGGATGAAAGCCTCTTTGGCGGTCGCGGCGTTGCGAAACGCGGTCCGGCTGCGCAACCCGTCCGGCACTATCGTTCACTCGGACAGGGGTAGCCCAGTTTCGGTCACGTAAGTTCGTGAAGGCGTTGCGGCACAACGGTTTGACCGGCTCGATGGGCCGGGTCGGCGCGTGCGGGGACAACGCCGCGATGGAGTCGTTCTTCGCCCTGCTGCAGCGCAACGTCCTGGACCGGCAACGCTGGACGACCCGCCAGGAACTGCGCCCGGCAATCGTGACCTGGATCGAACGGACCTACCACCGCCGGCGCCGGCAACGACGCCTCGGACGCCTCACCCCGATCGAGTTTGAGACAATCAACAGGCCCGCACACGTGCCCTGAACCCCTCAACCCCGCGAGTCAACCAAACCCGGGGCGGTCCCCGCCGACATCCACCAAGCCCTGCTCAGCCTGGCCTGCGCAACCATCTGCCTCCGGAGACTCCACAACTCAAACTGAAACGATCTCTTAAAGGAACAGCGGCAGCACCGCGCCGCGGAGGTCCCGTCGGACAGGGCCGAAGATCGTGAGCCGGTTCCATCCACGCATCGCCACCAGCATCCCGGTCACCGGTTGAGCGCGGCGGCCAGGCGCCGCGCCTCGGTGACCAGCCGGCTCGACCCGCCGCGCGCGGCGACCGCGGCCAGCCCGGGCACGTCGGTCCGGGCGCCGGCCGCGCCCGCCGTCTCCGCCGCCAGGGTCAACAGGTCCGGGGTGCCGCGCGGGGCCTTCGGCGCCGCGAGCAGCGCGGGCAACGCGGCGGCGAGCAGGCGCCAGGTGCTGAGCGGGGCGCCGGCGGCGGCCGCGTCGCGCAGCGGCTGCAGGGTGCGGGTCAGCGTGAGGTCACCGACGGCGGCGAGGGCGCCGAGGTGGGCCCCGACCGCGGGAGCGTCCAGGTCGCCGGCGGCGGCCAGCATCAGCAGGGCGTCGACGGCGGCGACCCGGTCGGACTCGTGCCGGGCGCCCAAGCCGTACGCGAGGGCGAGGTCGACGGCGGGAGCGCCGTCGCCGCCGCACTCGGCGAGCAGCGGCAGGATCGCGGCGCCGCCGGACAGGTCCTGGTCGGCGCTGCTGGCGATGTCGGGCAGCGCGTACGCCGCGACCAGTCCCCGGTAGCCGGGCAGCACGGCCGGCCAGAGCAGGGCCGCGCCGCCGACGTAGCTGTCCACGGATCCGGCCGGCACGGTGAGCAGGCCGAACGGGTCGTCGACGCCCTCCGGCGGGCTGACCAGCACGTGCGTCCGCTGCCGCGGCAGCTCGTCGTACCCCCAGTCGTAGCCCTGTCGGCGCTCCCGGCGGGGCAGCGTGACCACCCGCTGGTCCGGGGTCGGCAGGCCGCCGGCGCGCAGCCATCCGGCGAGCCGGTTACCGGCGGGCGTACCGAGCGCCGCCGCCCTGGCCGCGAGGGGCTCGTCGACCCGCGCGGGCAGCCGCAGCAGGGCCTGCGTCAGGTCCACCTCCCACGCGCCGCGCTCGCCGAGCCGGGTCAGGCGGTCGTACAGCACCGCCGGGTCGATGGCGCCGTTTGCCATGGTCGGGGCCGCGAGCAGGCCGGGGTGCTGGGGCGGGCCGACGCGGTCACCGATCTCGGCCAGCCGGGCGCGCAGCAGCCGGTGCGGCGGGGGTACCCGTGGATCGAAAGACGGTCCGCCCGGCGTGCGGCGCCGCAAAGTCGCCAGCATCGCGGCCCACCGTCCCCGCCGTACGCCCCCCTCGACCGGGTCGGCCGCCGCGTGCAGCACCCCGCCGAGGAGACCGCACAGGCAGCATGGATCCCACGCGTGCTCCTCCGCGCCGCCGCGGTGCCGCCGCAGCACCGGAATGAGGGCGTCTTTCAGCCGGGCCCGGTCGCCACCGGCAAACCGGACCACTGCGTCGAGGACCCGTTCCAGACCGGACGCCGTCGTGGAGCCGCCGAGCAGGGATGCGACCTCCTCCGCCAGCTCGTCCGGGTCGGTGATGGCCGGCGGCGCGGGCAGAAGGCCGACCGCTGGCGGCAGGTCGTCGCCCACCGCACCGACCACGACCCGCGGGGCGACCACGTGCCCGTGCCGGGCGGCCAGCGTGCCGGCGCGGTCGCGGACGTCCGCCGCCGGGTGGTCGATCGCTGTCGCGATGACCTCGGCGATCTCCGCCGCCCGGTCGGGGTGCCGGCGGGCGAGCTGGTCCAGCCAGCCGAGCTGGGCGCGGACCAGCGCCTTGTCGGGCCGGACGAGGACGGCCCGCGACGCGTCGAGCAGCCCCTCGACCTCCACGCCGTCGAGAGCCCGCAGCGTCTTCTGCGCCATCGACGCCACGGACCCGGGGGCGTCGGCGAGCAGGCGCAGGTAGTCTCCGCGATGCCGGTCGACCTCGCTGGCGGTGGGCTCCAGCAGGGCGTGCAGGGTGACGAACGCGCGCAACGCGGCCGGCCGGTCGCCGCGCAACAGCCGGCCCACGCAGCCGTCGAGCAGCATCGTCCGGTCCAGGCGGCCCTCGCCGGCCAGTCGCGCCAGCGCGCGCGGCAGGGCGAGCTTCTCGTCGGTCATGAACTCGTCGAAGGACATCCGCGTCCCGGCGCCGTCCACCTCGAACAGGCGCGGCACCAGGGCGTCGAGGAACACGTCCGCCCGGAGCCGGTCCACCAGCGGGACCGGTCGCTGCCACTCCGGCGGCCACGCCATCAGGGCGAGCCACCTCTCCACGAACTGGTCACCGGTGGGTGTCGCCGCCTTCTCAGCGGTGAGCAGCTCGGCGACGAATCCCCAGCCGTCCATCGGGTCGTCCCGGCGGAGCCGGTCCGCCAGCCGGTGTGCCAGCTCGGCCAGCCAGGGCACCCCGCGCGTCCGCGCGACCTGGACCACCAGCCCGGCGTCGGCGCCCCGCAGCGACACGTTCCGCCGGCCGAGCAGCTCGGCCGCCGTGGCGGCGGTAGGCAGGCACCCGACCGCGGCCACCGCCAGGGCCGTCGCCTCGTTGTTCCACCACCAGTTGTCGCGCCGCCGGCGCACGTGGGCCACCAGCCCGTCGGCGAACGACCGCCGCCCATGGTCGTCGAGGCCCGTGACCGCGTCGACGGCCGCGCCGATGTCGCCCCGGACCAGGAACTCGAACGGATCGGTCACGCCCCGACCTCCACCGGAGCGCCCACCATCGTCGTGGCGAGCGCGTGCTTGCAGGGCCCGCGCTGACCGCGGTGCCGCGCCCACCAGGGGCAGGAGCAGGTGTACGAGCCGTCCGTCCGGCGGCGGACCCGGTAGACCTCGTCGCCGTGGCGTACGGTCGCCGCCTCGCCGTCGAGCGTGACCGCGCCCGCCTCGACCAGCGCCCGCGCCCCGACCAGCCGGGGATTGTCCCGCTCGGCCCGGCCGGCGTCGTACGGCAGCACCCGGTGGAAGTAGCCCGCCTCGGCCACGTCGAAGCCGACCCGGCCGGCGGTGCCCAGCTGGGCCAGCGCGGCCCGGACCCGGTCCGCCGAAATCCCCGCCGAGGCGGCCAGCGCGTGGACATCGATCGTCGGGTCCCAGGACAGGAGCGCGGCGACCAGCGCGGCGTCGTCGGCGACGTCGTCCGTGGCGAGCGCGGTCAGCGCGCCGCCCTCGCCGGAGAAACCCCGGTAGGGCTCCGGCGACAGGGTCAGCGACAGCCGCAGCGCGCCGGTGTCGAGCTCCCACACGCTCGGCAGCGGCGGCGACCCGACCGCCGCCGGTGGCCCGTACACCCGCAGGGTCTTCGCGTACCGGAGCAGCCCACGCAGCGTGGCGAGCCGTCCGGCGCCGGCCAGGCACACCGCGCCGGGCACCGGGCGCGAGGTCAGCCGCAGCGAGCGCCCGGCCGGCACCACCCAGAGCACCGACCGGTCGTTGCCCGCCGGCAGCCGGCGCAGGAAGGCGGCCGCCTCCGCCGCCGGGATCTCCGCCCGCGGTTCCATGGCCGCGGCGATCAGATGGACCTCGGCGAACCCCCGCAGCCAACGCCCAGGCAGCGGCACCTTCTTCTCCACCACCGGACCGTCGACGGTGGACACGGTCAGGTCGTCCGGCCCCACCGACAGGTGCAGCGGGTCGATGCCGGCCACCCGGGCCAGCGCCTCCTGCAGCGGCGCGTTCACGTCGACGTTGGTGGTGCCGTGCTCGACGATGTCGCCGTCGAACCCGGCCGGCACGACATCCAGCCGCGCGTACACCCCGCAGCAGCCGGAGAACGACTCGAAGCGCATCCGGTCCCGGCTGCCGGTGACCACGGGATCGAGGCTCGCCGGGCTGACCGGCTGGTGGTACCGGGTCCGGGCGACTTCGGCGACCGCCAGCAGCCCGGCGGCCGCCGCCTGCGGAGTCGTCAGAAAACCGGAGAAGAACCGCGGGTTGGTCGCAGGCCCGCCGCTGGTCTGCAGCGCCAGGTCACCCCGCTGCAGCGTGGACGGCTGGAGGTAGCGGTAAGTCTGAAGGGCGCTCACGGCTGCAGAACTTACGACCGACCCCCGACAGGGCACGACGGCAGGCTGCAACCCCGGCGACAGCGGCTCCGTCCATCGCCACGTGGAGAGCCTTCGCAACGCTGGTCGGTGCCACGGCCGGAAGGCTGAACCAGAACTTTCGGCGTGCTCGCCCGCGGCTCGCCGGTATGTGCCGAGGTATATCGATTTGTTCCTCAATCTCAGGTACCGCTTCGGTCAAACTTGCGGAGTTGGCGGGTGAGACCTCTTGACGATCCAACACGACCGGGCGTAAACACAGAGGAAGTCACATCGAAACGGCGGTGAAACCAAGCGATGTACGCCGAGGAACGGCAGCAGGAGATCCTCCGCAGAGCCCGGGCCCAGGGCCGGGTCGACGTCATGGTGCTGGCCGAGGAACTGGCGGTGACCAGCGAGACCATCCGGCGGGACCTGACCGCGTTGGAGCGTGCGGGGGTGCTGCGCCGCGTACACGGCGGCGCGATCCCGGTCGAACGCCTCGGTTTCGAGCCCGCGCTCGCCGCCCGGGACGCGGTGCTGACCGCCGAGAAGGAGCGCATCGCCAAGGCCGCGCTCGCCGAGGTCCCGGAGGACGGGGCGATCATCATCGACGCCGGCTCGACCACCGGGCGGCTGGCCCAGGTGCTGAACACGGAGCGCGAGCTGACCGTGATCGTCAACGCCCCGCCACTGGCCACCCTGCTGGCCGCCCGACCGAACCTCAACGTGATCATGCTCGGCGGCCGGGTCCGGAGCCGAACCATGGCGACGGTCGACGACTGGGCCATGCAGGCGCTCTCCCAGATCTACGTCGACGTGGCCTTCATGGCGACCAACGGCTGCTCGGTCGAGCGCGGGCTCACCACGCCGGATCCGGCCGAGGCCGCCGTCAAGCGGGCGATGATCGCCTCGGCCCGGCGTACGGTTCTGCTCGCCGACCACACCAAGTTCGGCGACGACTACCTCGCGCGCTTCGGCCAACTCGCGGACGTCGACCTCATCATCACCGACACCGGGCTGAGCGCCGCCGCCGCAGGCGAGCTGCAGCACGCCGGTCCGGAGGTGATCCGGGCATGATCCTCACCGTCACCCTCAACCCGAGCCTGGACCGGGCCGTCGCCATCGAGTCCCTGGTGCGGGGCGAGGTGCTGCGCGCCGCACCCGCACACCTCGACCCGGGCGGCAAGGGAGTCAACGTCTCCCGGGCCCTGCTCGCCAACGGCGTGCCGTCGCGGGCGGTCATCCCGTGCGGCGGCCCCGAGGGTGAGCAGCTGGTGCGGCTGCTGGCGGCGGAGGGCGTACCCATGATCGCCGTACCGATTGCCGGCCGGACCAGGTCCAACATCACGCTGGCCGAGCCGGACGGCACGATCACGAAGATCAACGAGCCCGGTCCAGCGCTCTCCGGCGCCGAGCTGAAGGCGGTCGTCGAGGTGGTGCTCTCCGCCGCCGGCTCGGCCGACTGGGCGGTGGTCTGCGGGAGCATCCCGCCGTCCCTGCCGGTCGAGGAGTTCAGCGAACTCTGCTCCCGACTGATCGAAGCAGGCGTCCGGCTCGCAGTCGACACCAGCGGCCCGGCGTTGGTCGCCGCCGCGGCCGCGGGAGCGTCGCTGATCAAGCCCAACCGGGAGGAACTCGCCCAGGCCACCGGGCGGGCCGTCAACTCGACCGAAGACGTCGTCGCCGCCGCCCAGCAGCTGCGCGCCCTGGGTGCCCAGGCGGTGCTGGCCAGCCTCGGCGCCGAGGGCGCCGTGCTGGTCGACGAGGACGGCGTCATCACCGGAATCTCACCTGTCGCCGAGCCCCGCAGCAACGTCGGGGCCGGGGATGCCCTGCTCGCCGGCTTCCTGGCCGGCGGTACCGCCGGGGCAGAGGCGCTCGCCGAGGGCCTCGCGTGGGCCGCGGCGGCGGTCAGCCTGCCGGGCAGCCGGATGCCCCGGCCCGACGACCTGCGTCGCGACCACGTCCACATCCACCACCGGCCGGACCTGGTCCGGCAACTGCTCGCCCGGGACTGACTGACCCAACCCCCAACCCCCCCACCACCGGCAATTCAGCCGGCAGTCGAACAGGAGGCCTCCCATGGCCACGGATTACACCCCCGCCGTCACGGGTACCGGCATCAAGGCCGGCATTCAGCGGGTCGGCGGCTACCTCGCCGGCATGGTCATGCCCAACATCGGCGCGTTCATCGCCTGGGGCCTGATCACCGCGCTCTTCATCCCCACCGGCTGGATACCCAACGCCCACCTCGCCCAGCTCGTCGGCCCGATGATCACCGTCCTGCTTCCGGTGCTGATCGGCTACACCGGTGGCCGGCTGGTGCACGGCCAGCGCGGCGCCGTCGTCGGTGCCGTCGCCACGATGGGCATCGTGGTCGGCAGCACCGTGCCGATGTTCCTCGGCGCCATGATGATCGGCCCGCTCGCCGCGTACCTGGTCAAGCTCTTCGACAACGCCTTCGAGCACCGCATCAAGGCCGGCTTCGAGATGCTGGTCAACAACTTCTCGGCGGGCATCATCGGCGGTGGCATGGCGCTGGTCGGGGTCTGGGTGATCGGCCCGGTCGTCCGTTCCATCACCACCCTCGCCGGTAACGGTGTCGACTGGCTCGTCGGGCACAACCTGCTGCCGGTCGCCTCGGTCCTGGTCGAGCCGGCGAAGGTGCTCTTCCTCAACAACGCCATCAACCACGGCGTTCTCGGCCCGCTGGGTGTCGCGCAGGCGACCGAGACGGGCAAGTCTATCCTCTTCATGATCGAGTCCAACCCCGGCCCGGGCCTGGGGCTGCTTCTGGCCTTCCTGTTCTTCGGGCCCCGCGCGCTGCGCCCCAGCGTCCCGGCCGCGATCATCATCCACTTCCTCGGCGGCATCCACGAGATCTACTTCCCGTACGTGCTGATGAAGCCGCGGCTCATCCTCGCGATGATCGCCGGTGGCGCCGCTGGGGTCGGCACCTTCATGATCACCGGTGCCGGCCTGGTCGCCACCCCGTCACCGGGAAGCGTCTTCGCCTACGCCGCCGTCACGCCTCGTGGCGGCTGGTTCGGAGTCGTCCTCGGCATCCTGATCGCGGCGGCGGTCACCTTCTTCGTGGCGGCGGCGTTGCTCGGCTTCGGTCGACTCAACGGCGACGCCCAGGCGGAACAGCCGGGCACCGGGGACGCCGAGGCCACGGTCCCGCCGGGCGGCGAGGCGCCGCGCCAGACCGCCGGGGCGGCCGCAACCGCAAACTCCACCGCAGCTTCGGAGGCGTGAACCAGATGAGCACAATTCAGGGAAGCGACATCCACAAGATCGTGGTGGCCTGCGACGCCGGGATGGGCAGCAGCGTGATGCTCGCCAGCCAGCTGCGCAAACAGCTCAGCAAGCACTCGGTGGCCGTGGAGCACACCCAGGTCGATCACATCCCCGCCGACGCCGATCTGGTCGTCGTGCACACCGGGCTGGCCGCACGTGCCCGGGCGAACGCGCCCGAGAAGGTCATCGTGCCGTTCCAGGTGTTCATCGGCGATCCGGCGGTGGCGAAGGTGGTCGCCGCGGTCAAGAACGGCGGCGCGGTCGATGGCTGAGGTGGCAAGCGGGGACCTTGCCGCGCTGCTCGACCACCGGGCGATCCGGCTCGACGAGACCGCCGCCAACCGGGAGGACGCGATCCAGCGCAGCGGTGCGGTGCTGGTCGAGATCGGGGCCGTCGACCCGTCCTACGTCGAGGCGATGCTGGCGCGGGAGCGGTCGGTCTCGACGTACATGGGGGAGGGGGTGGCGATCCCGCACGGCACGCTCGCCGGCAAGGACGCCGTACACCGTGACGCGCTCGCGGTGCTCCGCTTCCCCGCCGGCGTGGACTGGGGCGGCGAGCAGGCCGTGCTCTGCGTGGCGATCGCCGCCCGCGGCGACGGTCACGTCGCGATCCTGGCCCAGCTGGCCGAGGTCCTGCTGGATCCGGAGCGGGCCCGGGCGTTGCGCGAGGCCACCGAGGCCGACGAGATTCTCCGGCTGCTCACGCCGGTCGACGAGGAGACAGACTGATGAAGGTTGTTCGCTTCCACGCTCCGGGTGATGTGCGGATCGAGGACGCACCCGAACCGACCCCGGGACCGGGCGAGGTCAAGATCCGGGTACGCAACTGCTCCACCTGCGGCACGGACGTGAAGATCTGGCGATTCGGCCATCACCACATCGACCCGCCACGGGTGATGGGCCACGAGGTCGCGGGCGAGGTCACCGAGGTCGGCGCCGAGGTGACCGGCTGGCAACCCGGTGACCGAGTCCAGGTCATCGCCGCGATCCCGTGCGGGCGCTGCGACCAGTGCCGCCGCGGCCGGATGACCGTCTGCCCCAACCAGGAGTCGATCGGCTACCACTACGACGGCGGCTTCGCCCAGTGCATGGTCGTCCCGGCCAAGGTGCTCGCCGTCGACGGCCTGAACCGGATCCCGGACGGAGTCAGCTTCGCCGAGGCGTCGGTGACCGAGCCGCTGGCGTGCGTCCTCAACGGCCAGGAACTCGCCCGGGTCGGCGAGGGTGACGACGTCGTCGTCATCGGCTCCGGCCCGATCGGCTGCCTGCACGTACGGCTCGCCCGGGCCCGCGGTGCCGCCCGGGTCACCCTGGTCGACCTCAACCGGGACCGGCTGGACATGGCGGCGGCGCTCGTCGCGCCCGACGCCACGATCTGCGCTGCGGAGACCGACCCGGTCGACGCGGTCCTCAAGCTGACCGACGGCGCCGGAGCCGATGTCGTCATCACCGCGGCGGCCTCCGGGGCGGCGCAGGAGCAGGCACTGCAGATGGTCGGCCGCCAGGGCCGGATCAGCTTCTTCGGCGGCCTGCCCAAGGACAAGCCGGTCATCGCCCTCGACGCCAACCTGGTGCACTACCGCGAGGTCACCATCGTTGGCGCCAACGGGTCCAGCCCGGCGCACAACAAGGCGGCGCTGCAGCTGATCGCCAGCGGTGCGGTGCCGGTCGCGGATCTGATCACGGACCGGCTGCCGCTGGAGAACGCCCTCGAGGCATTCGACATCGTCTCCCGCGGCGCCGGCATCAAAGTCACTATCGAGCCCTGATCGGCTCGGATCCACCCGGATCCATCCACCCCTAGGAGTCGTCATGCCCGAACGTACCGTCTCCGTCGGGTCGACCAGCGGGCTGCACGCCCGCCCCGCCGCCCTCTTCGTCGCGGCCGCCGCTGCCCAGCCGGTCGCGGTCAGCGTCCGGCGGCCGGGCGGCCGGCCGGTTCCCGCCCGCAGCATGCTCTCGGTGCTGTCACTCGGTGCCACCTTCGGCACCGAGCTGATCCTCGCCGCCGAGGGCGACGGGGCGGAGGCCGCCCTGGGCGCGCTCGCCGACCTGCTGCGCCGCAACCTCGACGAGGAGCCGGTCGATGCCTGAGCGGCTGACCGGCATCGGGGTCAGCCCCGGCGTGACCGCCGGTCCGCTGCTGCGGGTGGCCCCGGCGCCCCGGCTGCCGGAGCCGACCGCCGTCGCCGCCGTCGAGGCGGAGCTGGCGCGGGCCGACTCGGCCCTCGCCGCGGTCGCCGCCGAGCTGCGCCGCCGCGCCGATGCGGCGGGGCGGCCGGAGGCGGCCGAGATCCTCCGGGCCCAGGCGATGATGGCCGAAGACCCGGTCCTGCGCGAGACGATCGCCGACGTGATCCGGGGCGGTCGGGACGCCGCGCACGCGATCACCGACGCCTTCGCCGAACACCGCCGGGCGTTCCAGGCGGCCGGCGGCTACCTCGCCGAGCGGGTCACCGACCTGGACGACGTCCGGGACCGCGCGGTCGCCGCGAGCCTCGGGCGGCCGATGCCCGGCGTCCCGGCCCCGGGTCACCCGTACGTGCTGGCCGCGCGCGATCTCGCGCCGGCCGACACTGCGGACCTCGACCCGGAGCAGGTGCTCGCACTGGTCACCGAGGCGGGCGGCCCGACCAGCCACACCGCCATCCTGGCCCGGTCACTCGGCCTGCCCGCGGTGGTCTCCTGCGCCGGCGCGCTGAGCGTGCCCGAGGGAACGGTGGTCCGGGTGGACGGCGGTTCCGGCGAGGTCCTCACCGATGTCGATGAGGCGCTCGTGGCGGCCACTCGCGCCGCGGTGGCCGCTCGGCGCGATCGAGCCACCCCGACCCGGGGACCCGGCCGCACCGCCGACGGGCGCGCGGTGAAGCTGCTGGTGAACATCGGCTCGGCGGCCCAGTTGCGCGGCGACGAGGCCGCCGGGGCCGAGGGCGTCGGGCTTTTCCGTACCGAGCTGCTCTTCCTCGACCGCAGCACGCTGCCCGGCCTGGACGAGCAGGTTCGGGCGTACGCCGAGGTCTTCGCGGCGATGGCGGGCCGCCCGGTGGTGATCCGGACGCTGGACGCCGGCGCCGACAAGCCGCTGCCCTTCCTCGACCAGGCCGGCGAGCCCAACCCGGCCCTCGGCGTCCGTGGTCTGCG
This sequence comes from Micromonospora sp. U56, assembly GCF_018070095.1. NCBI lineage: Bacteria > Bacillati > Actinomycetota > Actinomycetes > Micromonosporales > Micromonosporaceae > Micromonospora > Micromonospora sp. U56. The sequence continues at coordinate 1,278 of NZ_JAGPYL010000127.1, read as the reverse complement.
GGTCGCCCGACGCCGACCCGAGGTGCTCCGGGTCCAGCTCGAAGCGATCGACCTGGCCGCCCAGCGGACCGGCGCCGACGTCCGGGTGATGGCGCCGATGGTGGCCACCGCCGCCGAGGCCCGCGAGTTCGCCATGATCACGCGCACCGCCGGAATCAGCAACGTCGGCGTCATGGTGGAGGTGCCGGCGGCGGCGCTGCGCGCCCCGCAACTGCTCGACGAGGTCGACTTCCTCAGCATCGGCACCAATGACCTGAGCCAGTACGTCTTCGCCGCCGACCGGCAGTGCGGCGACCTGGCTGAGCTGCTCGATCCGTGGCAGCCGGCGCTGCTGCAGCTGATCGCCGCCTGCGCGACCGCGGGGGGCGCAGCCGGAAAGCCGGTCGGCGTCTGCGGTGAGGCGGCCGCCGATCCGCTGCTCGCGGTGGTGCTCGCCGGCCTCGGCGTGACCAGCCTGTCGATGTCACCGCGGGCCCTGGCGCCCGTGCGGGCGGCGCTGGCCGCGCACACCCTTGCCGACTGCGCCCGACTGGCCAAGCTCGCGCTGGCCGCCGAGGATGCCGAGCAGGCACGGGCCACCGTCCGGAGCGAGGCCAGGCCGGTGCCGGACTGATCCGGCAGCGCGCCGGAAGCCGTCGGAGATCTCCCGTGTGACACGATCTCCGACGGCTGTCTTGGCCGGCAAACCTGCAACGCCCGACCGCGCACCGGGCGCGCCCTGCCGGCGTTTGTCACTGTCCCCGACGCTGTCCGGGTGCCTCCTCGGCGGTGACGTGGCTGGCGTCGAGGCGGACGGTGTTGGCGATGTTGGTCATCGTGGGGCTGCTATCCGAAGGGGGTGGGCGGTCGTGTGAACGCATGGTCGCGGGGAGTCAGGCGGTGGCGTGGTCCGGCAGCGCGAAGCACCACGTCGAGGACGCGGTCGGGGTTGGCGGCGTAGCTTGTGCTGAACCAGGCCATGTTCGCCTCCACCACGGCCCAGTGTTCGTCGCCGCGGTCGGCGTTGCTGGCCAGACCGACGTCGACGACGACGGCGCTGGGCAGGCTGTCAGCGCAGGCGTCGAGCAGGTTGGCGGCGAATTCGAGCACGGCGGCGCGGTGTGGGCAGGCGTCGAGTGGGGCCGGGTCGAGCCGACCGTTGATGGCGTAACGGCTAGGGCCTGTGTCGAAGTCGGTCACAGCCACTCGTTGATCGCGGCGATGTGCACGGTGGCTTCGTAGCGCACGGCGAGCTTGTCGAAGCGGGTCGCCACGGCCCGGTTGCGTTTGAGGCGGTTG
>NZ_JAGPYL010000126.1:0-18556 GCF_018070095.1 Micromonospora sp. U56 | reverse complement strand
CCGGCTGCACGGCGAACTCGGGCACGTCCCGCCGGCTGAGCACGAGGCGCTACACACGATGACCCACCCGGTCACCGGACCCCTGAAAACCAGCTAACCAACTCTCCATCAAACCCGGGGCTTGACAGGGTGGAGGCGTTGTCTGCGGCCGGGTCTGTGGTCACCAGGTCAGGGCGATGTTGTGCAGGTTGGCGATGCCGGAAGCGGCAGCGGTCAATGTGCGGGCGGCGCGGCGGTAGTCGCGCAGGATCTTCCAGTTCTTCATCCTGGCCAGGATGTGTTCGACCTGTGCTCGGACGGTGCGGTGCTGGGCATTCAGGTCCTGCTTCCAGGCCGGTGGTGGGCTGCCGTCGCGGTTCTTGCGGTACGGGATGATCACCTCGGGGTTGCCGCGGTAGCCGCCGTCGGCCATGACGGGCCGTCCGGCCAGAGTCTGGTCGATGCCGGAGGTCCGGTAGACGATCGTGTCGTTGCGGTTGCCCGGCTGGGGGTCTCCGACGGCAATGACCAGGCGGGTGCTGGCGTCGATGGCGACCTGCAGGTTCGTCGAGTACCGGTAGTTCTTGCTCGGCGCCGCGAGGCGGTGATCCCGGGTCGGGATGAGGGTGCCGTCGACGATGGCGATCTGGTCGACCGGCCGGCGGCGCACTGGTGCGAGGGCCAGCAGCGGTCCGAGGGTGTCGATGACCCGGTGCGCGGCGGAATGCGACACTCCGAACAGCGGGCCGATCTGCCGCATGGTCAGGTTCGTGCGCCAGTACGCGGCCACCAGCAGCACCCGGTCGGGAAGATCGAGGGCTCACTGCCGGCCCGGCCGGCCGTCAGCGATCCCGTCTCCGCCATGCTGGGCGACCAGGCGGACCAGCTTGCGGAACTGGGCGGGGGTCAGCCCAGTGAACGGGAGGATCCACTCCTGGCGGGCTGCGGAGATCACCTGCACCCGGGCATCCTCGGTGATCATCCTCAGCGGACAAACGCCGGGGCTACGAGACGTAGACGCCCATCAGAGAGGACGAAGTGAGCAGCCAGTACATCGTCATCACCGGCGGACCAGGAGCCGGCAAGACCACGCTGATTGACAGGATGCGGCGTGCCGGATACGCCTGCGTCGACGAAGCGGGACGACAGATCATCCAGGACCAGATGTCGATCGGCGGGCAGGCGCTGCACAACGGGGACTCACGACTGTTCGCCGAGATCATGCTCAGTTGGGAGATCCGCTCCTACCGCCAAGCCAGCCAGCATGCCGGACCCGTCTTCTTCGACCGGGGGATCCCGGACCTGGTCGGCTATTACCTCCTGCTCGGCCAACCCGTTCCGGCGCACGTGACAGCCGCAGCGCAGCTGTTCCGCTACCACCAGCGGGTTTTCATCGCCCCGCCCTGGCCGCAGATCTACACCACCGACAGCGAACGACACCAAGACTTTGCCGAAGCCATGCATACCCACGAGGCCATGGTTGCCGCCTACACCCACCATGGCTACGAGCTCAGCACCCTGCCCCGCAGCGATGTCGCCTCTCGCGTCGAGTTCGTCAAGCAACGCACAGCAGCCGTCGATCACGGATCTCCTCGATCGCCTCGCCCAAGCTGCCCCGATTTACGAGACGTCTCTTAGAGCGTGTTTGAGATGGGGTTGATCAGGTCCAGGTGAAGGTGCGGCGGGCTTGACGGCGTGCCGGTTTGCTGCGGGTGATACGGCGGGTCATGCCCGCGAATCGCCACGCTTGCGCACCTGAAAGACGCGGTACACGGCCTACGCCCGCCTATCAACGCTGCTGGGAATCCCGATACGGCTGTCACCGACGCGGACGTCCCCACCACTGGTGTTGTCGTTGTGACCTACAGGAGGTCATCTCTTGGATACCAGGATCCAGAACGTCCGACTGAACGCCACGTCAAACGAGCAACTCATGGCTCTGGCAAACGCCGGGGCCGCAGCTTTCGGCCATACCGCCACACTCCAGGTGGACCAGGCCCTGGCCCAGCTTCTGCGGTTACGCGTCGCACAGATCAACAATTGCAGCTACTGCCTTCTGGTGCACCACGCCGCTGCCCGCACCGCCGACATCCCGCCGTCCAAGGTCGAGACCCTTACCGCGTGGTGGGAGACGCACCTGTTCACCGAGGAGGAGCGAGCCGCGCTGGCCTACGCCGAGGCGTTGACCCGAGCCGCCGACGCCACCGTCAACAACCGGGTCCAGGAGGCACACGACAGGATGGCTACGCACTTCACGGAGGACGAGATGCTGGAGATCGTGGCCGTTGTGATCAACATGAACATCTGGACGCGACTCAAGCTCGCCGAGGGTGCCATGCCCACGACGGCGCCTCCCGTGTGAGTTGATACCCGGCCCTGTCATCGGAGCAGGCTGGCAGCCCGCCGGTCTGCCTGCTGGCGACCTCGAACTCGTCGTTCAGGCGCTGACGTCTTTACCGGGCCCCGAGCGGGCATGACTCTGGATTCAGACTCCCCCAAACTGCTTGGCCCACCCGCCACGCCGCGTCAGCTCGTCACTCGTTGCGAGAACCCTGGGCATCGTCGCGCGGCGGCTTTAATGCCTCCAACGACGGGGTCACCCGATTCCCGGCATTCGGACCGAGCTGTAACGGAATCTGACCCGGCATCGCCATAAGGGGGACCGGCGTTGCCGAGCCGGTCCGGCCGGGGTGGACACTTCCCCCAAGAATCGCCCCAACCCACCCCGGCCACCCCGCGACACCCCACCTTGCTACCCAAGTGCGGCCGGACGATATTTTGGAGACTTTTTGGATCACGATCGGATTCTCGAGAAGGATCCCTTCTATGTGGCAATCGACAAGGCGCCATAGGCACGGATAAGAGGGGGTGGTGCGCGTCCGCGCACCGCCCCCTCTAGCTGACTAAGGGGCGCAAGATGTCGCTAAGTGATGACCTGGCAACCTTGGAAGAGTGGCTAAGGAGGCGCGCTCCTGTATCGTATGCCAGTCTTCGTCCTCCAGCCTCGCCAAGCCGGGTGGCGGAGGTGGCCGACGTTTTCGGTCACCCGTTGCATGTCGAGCTCGCCGAGCTGCTCTATTGGCACGACGGGACTACGAATCTCCCCGACGAATCGCTGCAAATTGCACCAGACTTCGGATTCATCGGACTATCGGATGCGCTGTCTGAGTGGCAGCTGCGCTGTGCTGGAGATAGCAGTGCCCTTCAGGATCATCCGTTGATGTCTTGGAGCCCGAACTGGTTCCCTTTTGGGCTTGATTGGTGTGGCGGGGTGATCGTTTTGAACCATGACCAATCCCGAGCCGGTTACGGAAATGTCTTCGCCACCGAGCCCGAACAAGGATCACGCCGAGCCGAAGGGTGGAACTCTGTTACGTCACTTGTGAGGGATGTGCTGGAATCGCTGCATTCTGGCCAAGCTCGGCGTGATTACCAACCAGTCGTTGATGAAGGGGTCCTGACCTGGCAATGACGGCGAGGAATCGCCCCGACCTGGTAGCGGGCTGTACTCGGCGAGGGAGAAAGAGACGCACGGAATTCCAGAAGTGCGCCACGCCCCTCGCGGCGTAGGTAGTAGCGCGCCGCCAGGCCCGCCTAGCCACTTCCAACGACCACCACGTCACACGATCCGGGCATGCTCGCACCTCGCTCGGTCCCCCGGATCATCATGCCGAGTGACCCAAGATCCCGACACGCTGGACAAACGCAGACACTCGCTCGTCCCGGCGACGGACACGGCCGGGACGAGTTAACACTGCTCCCTGCCCGCGAACGGACGGTGACCCGGTCCTGGTTCCACGGCCTATTGATGGTGTTGGTGCAACGATGGAGGACGTGGGAGCTGCGAAAACTGCTATGCCTGTTACCTCGCCGCTGGCTGGCGAGCCGATCAAGCGCGCCGATGCCGAGCGGCTTGCGGGAGTGCTGAAGGCATTCGCCGACCCGGCCCGGCTGCGACTGCTTAGTCTGATCCAGTCCGCTCCGGAGGGTGAGGCGTCCGTGAGTGACCTCACCGCGCCGCTTGGTCTCTCCCAGCCGACCGTGAGTCATCACCTTCGGATCCTCACCGAGGCCGGCCTTCTCGAGCGCGACAAGCGCGGCGTCTGGGTGTACTACCGCCTGGTGCCGTCCGCGATCACGGCGGTCGCCGAGCTGTTGACGCCGGCGCGCAAGCGGGCGACGAAGAAGGCCCGCTGAGCGGCACTGCCGAAGGTCGACACCGGTGCAGGGTTCCAAGGCCGTAGGTCGGCAGACGCCGAAGTCGTCGAGGTGGTGGCGGCACAGTGTGTTCTGCTTAAGCGTGAAGTGCTGGTTGGTGCCGAAGGCGGCCCCAGCCGCCACACCGCCCTCGTCCGCCGGTTCGCCAAACAGCGCAGTCGAACGCTTGTACGATGCGGTGGTGCGGGAAGTGGCGGGGCGCTGGTGGAACGGCATTGTGCGCCGCGAGGCGCTATCGGTCGAGTGGAGGTGAGAGACCTTCACCCGTCTGCTGTCGTAGCAGCGGGCGTGAAGCTGGAGGCAGCCGGACCGCGGGAACGCGCGGGATGGTGGGAAGCAGCCTCGACAACGCCGGGATGGGCTGGCACTGCCAGACGGCCCAGGTTCGGCAAGCGAGACGGAAAGGTGTACGCGAGGAACCGATGTGTAAAGCCTCTTAATTCCACCACCGGCTCGAATCTGGCGGATAGGGGCCGGGATCGCGGACGGACTACCCGGGCTGATTCCGTTCGGGTGGGCATCACGGCAGCGGTGCTGCTGTCCGTGGTGGCGCACTTCAGACGGCCGAACCGGGTATTCGAGCCCCACAGGCTGTGTCCTCCACAAGAGGTCGGGCCGCTACCAAACCCGGGGCGGTTCACTACCGTGGTCGCTGACCAACTTCTCCTTCAGCTTGGCGAGCAGAGCGTCGCCCACCCCTCCTCATAGCCCCTTAAGAAGGTTACATACATGAGGCGCAGCAGCGTACCGCCGAGGCGACCGGGTAGCCGTTTATCGTGGCTGCGGCGAGGCGCCTGGTGACGAAGGTGGTGGTTCCGAACGGCTCCCACGCGCCACCTTGGGTGTCTCAGCGGGGGCGCTCTTAGCGTTCATCGCTTGCACCGCTACGGCGGCGACGAGCAGCGCCCCGGCCGTGACACACAGCAGCCGTACTACAGTCGCCCATGGCAGCTCCTCGGCTGGAAGCAGCGGGGTCAGGGCGTACCCGATGATGGCAACGGCTCCCGCGACGGACCAGAACACCATCGGGCGGGTGCGGACTGGCGGTGGGTTGCCGTGCCAGACGCGTAGCAGCCGGCGGCGGCCAACCGCGACGGCGACGCCGAATGTGAACAACCCGCCGACGATGCTGCTGGGAATGTCGGACACCGTCCACCAGGCGACGTCGCTGACCTGGTCCCAGTCGATGCCGAATAGGATGCGCAGCCACGCCACGGTGTGGGTTAGGTAGTCCCAGGCGATGTGACTGGCCGCGCCGAGCAGCGCCGACCCGGCGGTGATCTGCCAGGGGTGGCGCACTGTGGCAAGCACCCCGTAGTCGGGCAGCGCGAGCGGGCCGAGGTGGGGTAGGTGAGCGGCGAGGGTCGCACCGGTGGCGCGGACGAGCCACGCGCCGAGCAGCGCCACTGGCAGACACCACCACACCAATGCGGTGAGAGTGTGGCTCTGCCACTCCGGTCCGACCCCGAGGAACGCATATCTGACGTCGGGTGCGACCGCCCCGGTCGTCAGCGCGACACCGTCGAACCAGCGGGGCCGCCAGAGCTTGAGCGGGAGCACCACGCCCGGGTGCGACGGGAAGGTCAGCGGCATCCGCGCATCTTCCCATCCAGGATCAATAGTGGCGGTGTCTCGTGGCGCGCCGCACCTGAGGACGTCTCGCAACTGAAGGCATTGCTCGCAGCCAGCGCTGGTGCCCAGCCGGTGTGGGCGATGTTTTGCAGGTGCGCGATCGCAAACGCGGTTTCGGTCAATGTGCGGGCGATGCGGCCGTAGTCGCGCAGGGCCTCCCAGCACTTCATCTCCCGTGAGAACGCCCAGGAGACATCGCTCGTGGGCATCAGCACGACCTCAGCCAAGTCCCCGACCGTCCTTGACCTCGTGCGGATCCCGAACGGCTCCTGCTGCCCAGCGGAAATCGTCAGCACCACAACCGGCCACCGACGTCGGCCGGGAGTCAGCACACGGTGAGCGAGATCGCGAGCATCGGACTCGGTGTCGATGCGACGCACGTCCGCCGGAGGCGCGACGGCAGTGGTCTGCCTAGCGGTGCTCTGGTCGCTCACAACAGCACCTTCCTGTAGATCAACCGATCCTTGTTCCCTCCCACAACCCCCATGTCAGTCGTCGTAGCCGCGGTCGCTCATGATGTCGCGAATCTCGGACGTCGCCAACAGAAGCCGCTCCGCAACCTCCTCGCACACATCGTCAATCATTGTCAGGGCATCCTCGCGGATGGAGGGTCGGCCATGATTTGCGTCTGAGAGTGCGTTGACCCATCCGGCTCATGGAGCGTGGCGCCTGGTCGGCGGCATTAGCGGACGTCGCCAGAACCTCACCCTGAGCATGCTGCGCGGGTCCGCACCCATTCGGCGAATCTCACGGCGTTGTCATACTGGGCAGGAATGACGTTAGCCGTGGCGTAGCTCAGGAGTTCTTCGAGCCGTGGGCTGGAGCCATTCTCGGCGAGCATGAGGGCCTCTGCCCGAGCAAAGAAGACCTCGAAGTTCTTGGCTTTCATGCGTCCGAGGTCTCCGGAGCGGATCTGGTCGAGTAGTGCTTCTCGGTCCATCAGCCGCTTCAGGGTTGGCCAGCCGCGAATAGCCAGTTGCGCGGTCATGTCGATTGCCGCCGCCGATGGATCTCCCCTCTCGCCGCTGATCTCCCACCAGCCGTCCGTGCCAGGAGGCGTGCCGGTGGGGTGCAGTCGGTGGCGGTACAGGCCCAGCGGTTCATTGATTGCTTTGGGGAGTGACCCGAGAGATTGCTGCTGCCAAGCGAGCCATGGCGCGGGCGCAACAGCGAGATTGATGACGCACCGGAGCGACTCCGAGGTGCTGCATGCGGACGACTGCACGTTGACCACAGCCCAGTCACCTAGAGCGTTGGTCATTCGCCAGGTGGGCGCAGACCCCTTGAACCCCTCGGCCCTTGCTGCAGGCGCGACCACGTCACGTAGCGCCGCCCTGAGCGCTGCCTGCGCCGTCATGGACACACCTTCTCAGACCGCATCGCGACGCGGACGCGCTGCCCTACGAATCGCTGCCGGAGCCGCCAGGCGTCGCGTTGCACAACGTACTCGCCCTGGACGGGATGCCGCTGGCCTGGAGCGCCCCACACGAGCAGGCGATCATCTGGTTCGCGTGATTCCGCCAGCGATTCGCAGCGTGGTGCTGAGCCGGACCATGGTCGCGATGTTTGAGGCTGTCCAAAGTCCGCTCATCGGCATGACCGTGCATCACGTCCGGCATGAACAAACCCCGATCAGCGGCTCTAGACTAGAAGAGGACGTCGCGAGGGGCGGGTCTCGTCAACAGGGCGCTGCGACCGCAGAATAACGGGGTGATTTCGGAAGCCGCCCTCGACGAGGTGCTGCGCAGCGCCGCGCGAGTTCGGGTGACCGATGGCGGGGTGTCCGGTGTCCGGGTGCTGGGCGAGGATGTGCTGCTGGAGGTGGCTGAGCCGGCGGCAGTTCGCCAGCTAATCCGGGCCTTGGCCGTCGAGCAGACGACCGACGGGTACTGCATGTGTCACGGCGACCTCGCCTTCGAGTTCTTCGACCGCAGCGGGCGGCTGACCGCGGCCGTGGGATTTCATCACGCCAACTACCTGCGCTGGTCGGGCTGGGACGGCGACGCCATGCTGCGCGATGGCGGCGCGGTGCTGCGCTGGCTCGCTGAGCAGGGGGTCGAAGGTCCGTTGGTGCAGGAGGAACAGCGGCAATGGGAACGCCACGAGCAGCGGCTCGCGGAGCAGCGGTGGAGGGCCGCTGCACCCGCCTCAGTACGTGACCTCCTAGATGTGGCAGTGGACGCCGGCAGCACCGACGGACTACTTCCCGAGGGGATACACCGGCTGGTCGCCCAGCGCGTTGAAGAAGCGATTCCGGATCCGGTCGAACGGGCTGGCGTCATGCTTGCCTGGTATGGCTCCGGAACGGGGCGCTGTTCCGGCTTCCCAGTACACGAAGGACTGCCGGAGCCAGCGCTCGCCGAAACGCCGATCGCCCACCTCGTCCGAGCCCTGCAGGCCTACCCCACGGACGCTCGCATCGACGCCGGCGCCGTGCGGCACCTGTGCGGCTGGAAGACCCGCAAACACCAGGCGAGGGATATCGCCAAAGTCCCGGCAGAGCTGCGGGTACGCCTGCTGACGGCAGCGAGGGAGTCCGGCGACGACGACAAACGCCGCCGGGCGGAGCGATGGCTGAGCGCACCTTCGGGACACCGGCCACGGTAACGCTCTCGCCCGCCTCTGAACCGCCCCCGGCGCACGCGGCGCGCAGAGTTCGGTCGCGCCTCCGCATGCGACAGCGACACGCACTGTTGTCGGCATGTGTGCACTTCGGTGACGCTCGGATCAACGCGCACCTCGCGGCTAGATCAGTACACCTGACCTTCGTCGACGCCCAGCCACGGGTAAGGCAATGCGCCCGGCAGCTATCCGAACGCATTGACATCGACAGGGTCGCATACCGGCCGCCTCCAGCCGGTGGCCTCGGCGGCGATCAGTTTCCTGATCAGAAGGGGGGTGCGTCCTCGCCCATCAACGCCAGCACGACGCCTCCCTTCCCGCTCTTGAGGCTCTGGACCACGACCTTGCCGGTGCTGCCGTCGGGCAGCTCCAACGTAAAGGTCTTCCCGACCGCGTTTTTGGGGCCATTGCCGGCGCTGTTGGCGGGTCGGAAGTCGCCTGCCCACGGCGGGGTCCCACCCTTGCGGGCGGGCTCGGCGAAGAGCGCGGCGGTGCCGGGGGTCCTGGTGCCGTCCGAGGAGAGAAGCACTGAGGCGCTGCGATAGGTAGCCATATACGCCAAGGCTATCCCGGACTGCGCTCGTTCGCGCCACGACAACTGCCCCGTAACGCGAACGGCCACGGGAGCGACCTTGATCTGCTCTCACCCCTTGGGTTGACCGTGCGTTGGCCGCGGCCCGAGCTAGGCCCCGGTCGCCGAACCTGCAGCTTCGGCGGCCGACAGCCCGTCGGCTCGGCCGACGTCTCGCCACCGCGTCCGCACTTGCCCGCACCAGGCCCAGACACCTCGCAGGTTGTCGACGCGCACGATCGGCGGCAGAAGCGGTCGTGTCTGCGGCGGCGGGAGCCGAATGGATGGCTGGAGACCCATGGGATCATGACGTCATGTCGACCCAGCATGATGCCCGTGACGCTCGGGCGACCGACCGCGCCCGAGGAGTTCCAGATCGTGGTGGTTCATGGGGAAGTCTGCGGAAGTCCGGTTCGGCCGGCGGGGCTTTCGGCCGCCGGCGATCCGGTCTGGTGTTCCTGACCTGCCTAGCGCTGGTAGGCGGACTCTCCGTGGTGGCGGCTACTGTCCGGATCAGCTCGTCACTGATTGAGAGAGCGGAGCAGGGCGTGGCCGAGGAGAGCGCGGTCGAGGTCACCCACTGCGCGGGATGGGAGCCGGGGAGCCGAAAGCCCGTCGGCGTGATGGGTGTGGAAGGGGCGCGCAAGCGCGATTCGGCCGGAGAGCCTTACGCGGTGCTGCTCACCGCCGACGCGCGGCCTAGGGCGCTGCTGCAGATCGACTGGGGGCGCCATTACCTGGGCCTGTTCCTCTTCGACGAGCACGGCCGCCGCGACCGTGCCTATGACTACCGCGAGCTCGAGCCGGGCCTGCTCGATCTGCGCCACTACGAGCAGTGGCGCTACGCGTCTGCGGACGAGCCGGAATTCCCCGAGCGCGGCTGGCACTTCACCCTCACGGCCCGGCCGGACAGTGACACCGCCGATGTGCAGCTGGACCATGGCGGCCTTTTCCAGACCAGCCACGACATCCCGGAGCGGCACCGCACCCTGCGCAGGGCCCCGTTCGGCGACTGGACGGCGTACGCGGACGGCCGGATGCTCGGTTTCAAACGCAGTGCCGGCGACGTGACGCTCGTACCCGCCAGGCACAAGGAAGACCAGGAGCACCGGGAGGCCGCAACGCCGCTGTGGGGGGCTCCGTCGGGCCTGCGCCCCCGCCATCTGGAGGCGCTGTTCACCCCGGGCAGTCGGTTCACCGACACCGAGTTCGGCGTCGCGATCGTTACCGAACCCCAACCCGCCGGGGTGCTGCGAGTGCCTACCGGCGCAGTGATCGCCGCCGACCCAAGCACCCTCGGCAGCCGCGATGAGCCGTACACGGTAATGGTCCCGGCGGGAGACCACCCCCTGCTGATCGCCGGCATGCGGTGGGAGAGCGAAGGCTGGAACGAGACGACCGCCGCCATGCTGCGGATCCTCGACAAGCCCACCGCAAGCTGGGAACTCGCGGTCCGTCCCGGGCAGGACATACGGCTGCTCGGCGACGACGAGTTCTACGGCTTCGGAGTGGACACCGGCATGGGCGCATTCCTGGACGCGTCAGGGCGGGACGCCCTCGCCGCAGCGTACGAGCACCGGCAACAGAGCGGCGCCCGGGACGATGACAAGGAGACGGAGGCCGCCGACCCGGCCACCGGCACCAATCTGATCGCCTACCCGAGCGGGATAGGCGACGGCTCCTACCCGGTCTGGATCGGCCGCACCGCCGACGGCGAGGTCACCTGCCTGGTGGCCGACATGCTCGTCCTCCACGACATGAGGCCCCTGCCGCCCACCGCACCCGACACCACCGTCTTCCTCACCCCAACCCCGACGGGCAGCGGCGTGCGACCGGAGCCGAAGCCAGCAGACCCCGAGGCAACCGCCGAGTTCCTGGCCACCGTTGGTGCCAGCATCGCCGCCAAGAAGGAACAGGTCAGCCGTCGCTGACGCACCGCCCGCCCAACGGCGTCCGGGTCCTGGCGAAGCCCGTCGGCGAGTCCAGGCCGAAGGTCCCGGTCCGCCCCGCTGATCCGACCGGACAAAGAGGTCCTAATAGCGGCAGTCGGCATGCGCGCCGCCGGTCACCGTGCCGGCCAAACGTCCTCATCTCGGCATGAGCGCGCGCAGGGCGGCAGATGCGTGCGTTCGTCGTACAGGAAGTCGCGCGGCGCGGGCGCCAGCTCAGGGAAGGTCGGGATCTGGGTGCTCGGCCACGAAACGCTCACCCGTTTCGTCGTCGACCAGCGAGTTGTCGACCAGCCATTCAACAGCCCGCCGCTTTGCGCGCACGCCACGGAAGGCGTACCACGCTGGCAGTAGGTGCGGATACTCCTCGTGCAACTCGTTCTTGAACCGCCGGAAGGCGCCCTTGCCCTGGATCGCTCGCGCGAGTCTGCCGCCGGCCGCCGCATCACTGATCCTCTCGGCGAAGTCGGCCATGTCCTGGTACCAGACGTAGGACGGCAGCGGATCAATACCGACCAAGCCGACGTCGTCAAGGTCGATGGGCGTGTGCCCGTCGATGCCGCCGTCCGTCGTCCAGAACACGATCTCGCCGGTCTGCGGGTTGATCAGCCATCGGTGCTCGTAGTCGGTCTGGTCCTCGAGCGCGGTGGCGATCTCCTCTAGGTCTAGCCTGCCCAGGTCAAGCATCCGGCCACCATAAACCCGTTCCTGCCCGCGCTTCGATCCGCGACCAGCGGCATGACCGGTCACGCTAGACCGAGCGACCAGCGCTAGCATGACAGTCTGTTTGCGCCGTGACCGCAGCCACTTCCGCATGCGGCAATCTCGCTCACTCGGGGTGGCGGGCGCGAGAAGGCTGGCGCGCGTAAGGTCGGCTCGACCGGCGGCCTTCGCGAGACTAGGACGGGGCCGGACATGGACCAAGGCACCCGCGACGAGATGCTCGGCCGCCTGGCTGAGGCAGTCGGGTCCGTCACAGTCGCACGCCCGACGCGGGTTGCCATCGACGGACCGCCCGCCGCCGGCAAGACCACCCTCGCCGACGAGCTGGCCGTCGTCTTGCGTACACAGGGCCGCGACGTCATCCGCGCGACGATCGACGATTTCCTCTTCCCCCGGGCACAGCGCTATCCGCGCGGCGAGTACTCGGCCGAAGGCTGCTACTTCGACACCCACGACTGCAACGCGCTGAACCGGGTTCTGCTCGATCCGCTCGGCCCGGGCGGAGATCGACGCTTCCAATACGCGGTCTACGACCGCACGGCGGATACTACGCTGTCCCCGCCGGTCACGACTGCTCCCGCGGACGCCGTGCTGGTCTTCGACGGCGTCTTCCTCATGCGTCCGGAACTGATTGATCGGTGAGATCTGCGCATCTTCGTGTCGACCGCGCTCGAGAAGACTGTGGATCGTGCCGTGATCCGAAAGCGCCGGGTGTCATCTCGGGCCGAAGTCGAACGGCGATGGCGCGAGCGTTACATCCCCTCCCAAAAGTTCTACTTCGCTACGGTCCGTCCGACCGATCACGTCGACATCATCGTGCACAACGACGAGCCCCAGCAGCCGGTCTGGGAAGCCCAAACACGCTGACCGCCCTCAATTCGGCACGTCCGTGCGCCGCCGCCCTTGGACGGCCGGCTGCGGTCCGTGACGCGCGGTCCGCGGCAGAAGAGGATGCCGGACCGTCCCGCGTCGGGATCCTTGACCGACGACGGATCATCGACTTCATGGCAGGACCGGTTCCGTCGCTAGCAAGCGTCCCATTGATCGAAGTACTTCCCGAGCGCTATCTGACCGCTGTACGTGACCTCTGCAGGACGGCTGACGACCTCGACAGCCAACGTCCACCCACCGATCGCGGCGGATGGCACTGGTGCCCGGCGAACGCCGTACCGCCGACCCAACACGACCGCGGCATCAGCCATCTGCTCCTCGACACGGCCGTCACTGTCTACAACGCAGGCGTCGACTGGCTCGAGCTGACACTCGACATCGCCTGGAGCCCTGCGTCAAACCTCGTCGTGAACGCGGCAGTTGAGGTTGCTTGCTGGTGCGCCCAAGACCACAACACGCACCCAGTCCGCGAAGCCCAGTGGGAGGTAGCAACCGCCGGCGAGCTGGTTGAGGCTTTCGTCGCCGCCGTGGCGACGGTAAAGGGCTGGCTGAGCACCGGCCCGCACGATCCCTACACCTGGCGACGCCAGGCCGGGTTGCCTGACGCGCCGGTCAGCTGTGTCCGGAACGGCCGAGCACTCCGTGTGAAGCAGGCCGCCGCACAGACTTTGACCTGCGAAAACGGGGATGCACAAGTCGTGGTGGGTGCCGTTCGGTGCCGTTGGACGCTGTTTAGCCCCGTTCAATGCACCCGTCTGCTCCAAACCTGCTCCCCCGTTCTCCGGGTCCCAGGAGTGCGACAAGATCCAGCAAGGACTTGCTAGCCGACGGTGACGGACTGACCCCCTGCGGGCAGTCCTTCCCCGGCCGCGTTGACCGAGCACACGGCCACGGTGTACGAGTGACCGCTGACCAGGCCGGACAACCGGATCGAGCGGCCGGTGGTGGACTTCGTCGACACGATGGCGCCCGGCTCGGAGTTGTCCAGGTAGTAGACGACGTACGTGTGCACGGTCTCGCTGTACGGCCCGGTCGCGGCGTCCCAGCGTACGTCTATATAGCCCGGCCCGGGCGTCGCGACGATGTTCGGCGGACCGGCCGCAGTCTGCTGGTTGGCGACGGTGGCGGAAGCGATCGGCGACGGCCCGCTGACCTGCCCGTCGCCGCGAGTGGCCACGACGTAGAACTCGTAGGTGTGGCCGGGTATCACCCACCTGGCGCCCCACGAGTCGGCCGGAATCTGCAACGGCAGCGCCTTGAACGCCTCGCCGGCGGTGGCGTCGCGCTGATAGAACCAGTAGCCGCCGGCGCCGAACGAGTGCTGCCACTCCAGGTCGATCCCGGCGGCGGTGAGCTCGGCCCGCATCCAGCCGGGCGCGGCGGGCACCAGGGGCGGGATGGTCCCGGACGGGGTGCTGTAGGTGGCACCGACCTGGAACTGGTTCCACAGGACGTTGGCGAACGCGTTGGCGATCTTGTGTTCGCCCTGTGGGTTCGGGTGCAGGCCGTCATAGGCGTCGGTGTACGGGTTGTAGCCGGTGGCGAAGTCCACCAGCCGTACCGGTGACGCCGTCGTGTTCAGCGCCTGCAACGCGGGCCCCAGCTTGGCGTTGTACGCGCTGATCTTGGTACCCAGGTCCGGTTGCACGTCCAGTGGTGTGCGTTGGGGCACATTGGCGACCAGGATGCGGATGCTGGGCCTGCCGGCCCGGGCATTGGCGATCAGGGTACGCATGTCGGCGATCAGCCCGTCCGGGTCGGACACGCCCCAGCCCAGGTCGTTGAATCCGAGCTCGACCAGGAGGTAGGTCGGCTGGTACTGACTCACCCGCGAGTACATGTCGTCTTTGGCCTGGTGTGCCTGGCGTCCCCACTGGGCGAAGTGGTCGCTGTCGAAGGTGAGCCCGTCCCGGTAGACCCCGTTGAAGTACGGCGGCGCCGACTCCTCGGGGTAGTTGGCCGGCTGGCTGTTCGGCAGCCGGGTGGTGCCGCGGTAGGGGCCGACGAAGGTCACGTCGCGACCGGCTGACTTCAAGTGTTGGGCGAGCCGGTAGCGCCAGGTGTAGTCGCCCTCGAGACCCTGGCTGATCGAGTCACCGACCACCATGATCGAGTCGAGGAGCGGCCCGATGCTGGACGGTATCGTCAGCTCGGCCCACATCTGCTTGTGGTCCGAGTGCGGTGACGACACCACGGTCGCTGAGTGGACCATCGCCGCCGGCGGCACGAACAGGTAGTCGTACTTGTTGATGCCGTGGGTGGCCAGACCGCTTCGGCACCAGTTCTGCTCTCCGCCGGATCCCAAGTAATTGACCTTGATCTCGTTGCGGCAGGGGCTGAACGCTTCCTTGAACGCGCCGTGCGCCTCCTGGGTCGGGATGCCTCCGTAGCCACTGTGGTAGAGGTTGCTGGTCGCCTGGGAGAGCGGGTCGTCGTTCAGGTCGCCACCGAGCAGCACGGTGTAGCTGGAATAGTCGGTCGCCAGCACCCGCTTGACCTCTGCCGCCTCCCGCCGGCGCTGCTCGACGTTCTCACCCGAGGCGACGAGGTGCGCGGTGCAGACCACCAGCATCCTGGCGACGGATCGCAGGCACAGCATTTCCCGCTTCTCCGAGCCTTCCAGCGCGCCCAGGTCATGCGCCACGGGCTGCGGGTTGACCAGGACGCTGGTGTTGTAAATGATGGCGTTGCCGAACGGCGACTCGTGCTTGCAGTTCGCCACCTGGCCGCTGCCGCTTCGGATCGGGTCGAAGCGCACCGTGTACGTGTCTGGCAGTTGCGCTTCGATCCGTTCCAGCCAGTCGAGGCAGCCCTCGTTGATGGTCAGGAACCCGAGCTGTGGCACCCGCCGGTTGATGTCCTGGGCCAGCGCATCGGCCACCACGTCGCCCTTGAAGCCGTGCTCCGGATGACCACCGGCCATGTTGAACTGTCCGGCGATCAGGGTCTGCGTGCCCGCCGCGAGGGCGCTCGCCTGCGAGGCGGCCGCCGGCGCCGCGGTCGCGGTCGGCGTGGCGACCACACCTCCGGCCGCGGCGAGCAGTAACGCAACGATAAGCGGCCTGAGTCTCATCGGTTCCCCCAACTGTGCGGGGGACCCAAACACGACGGGTGTGCCCCCCGGTCACGTCGTGTGGGTAATCAGCTTTGCCTATGTCTCGGGCCGGCACAATAGGCAACCACGAATACCTGGCTGCCCTACCGCCCCCGCGACCGCGCCAGCTAGATCCCGCTGATCGTCAGGATGCGCAACCCGCGCTCCAGCGGCCGCCGGAGGTCGCCCCGTCTTGACGACGCTTTGGTAGGTGTCGCGGGTGAGTGTGGTGGTGGAGTGGCCGAGTTGGTCGGAGACGACTTTGATGTCGACGCCGGCGGTCGGGGCAGGCGTGCGCCCGGATCCGGTGCCGCGGTCGTGCGGGCGCGTCGGCTCTCTTGACCGCCAACTTGCTGCTTTACTATGGCACTAGTAAAGCAGCAAGGGGCTACCGTGTTCGTCTTCCGGCTCGACACCCACTCCGGCGTGCCGCCGTACCTGCAACTCGTCCAGCAGGTCCGCCAGGCGGTGCTGCTGGGCTTTCTCCAACCCGGTGACCGCCTCCCGCTCATCCGCGAGGTGGTCGAGGACCTGGCGATCAATCCGAACACCGTCGCCAAGGCGTACCGGCAGATGGAGCAGGAGAACCTGGTCACCGGCCGGCCCGGCCAGGGCACGTTCGTCAATGAACAGCAGTCGGCCGCGATGCCGGCATCGACGTACACGTCGCTGCGCCGCGGCCTGGCGACCTGGCTGCGCCGCGCCTACGCGGCCGGCCTCGACGAGCAGGCGGTCAACGCGCTTTTTGCTTCCGTCCACCAGCAGACGAGGAATGAGGACGTGGCGTGACAGCGACCGAGTTCGCGCTGCGCACCGACGGTGTGGGCAAGCGGTACCGGAGGGGCTGGGCGCTGCGCGACTGCACCCTGGCCCTGCCGGCGGGCGGCGTGATCGCCCTCGTCGGGCCGAACGGCGCGGGCAAGACCACGTTGCTGCGCCTGGTCGTCGGGTTGCTGGCACCGAGCACCGGCACGGTGGAGGTCCTCGGCCACGACGTCACCGCCAGCACCCCGCAAACTCTGTCCCGGGTCGGGTTCCTGGCCCAGGACCACCCGCTGTACAAGCGCTTCACCGTCGCCGAGATGCTCCGCTTCGGCCGGGCCTGCAACCTGCGGTTCGACCAGGGGCTGGCCGAGCGCCGGC
Source organism: Micromonospora sp. U56 (assembly GCF_018070095.1). Taxonomy (NCBI): domain Bacteria; kingdom Bacillati; phylum Actinomycetota; class Actinomycetes; order Micromonosporales; family Micromonosporaceae; genus Micromonospora; species Micromonospora sp. U56. Next base: position 1,734 of record NZ_JAGPYL010000126.1, on the reverse strand, counting down.
TGGCGAAGCTGGGCATCCCGCTCGACCGCAGGGCCGGTACGCTCTCCGGCGGGCAGCAGGCCCAGGTCGCGTTGGCTCTGGCCCTGGCGAAGCGGCCGGACCTGCTTGTCCTCGACGAGCCGGTGGCCAGCCTCGACCCGCTGGCCCGGCACGAGTTCCTGCAGGTCCTCATGGGCGCAGTGGCCGAAGGCGGGGTGACCGTCCTGTTCTCCTCCCACGTCGTGCACGAGCTGGAGCGCGTCTGCGACCACCTGGTCGTGCTTAACCACGGCCGGGTCACGCTCACCGGTGACATCGACACCCTCCTCGCCGAGCACCGGCTGCTCGTCGGCCCGCGCACGGCCACCGACCTCGACCGGGCCAGCGCCGTCGTGGAGGCCGTCCACAGCGACCGGCACACGACCCTGCTGGTACGCGACGGCGCGATCCCGGCCGCGCCTGGGTGGCAGGCCCAGCCGGTCGCGCTGGAGGACCTGGTGCTGGCGTACCTGCGCCGGCCGTCCGAGCCGAGCGCCGCGGTCACGTCGGGGGTGGCGGCATGACGTGGTTGATCTGGCGCCAGCACCGGACCGAGGTCTGCGTCCTGGGTCTGCTTGTCGGCATGTTCGGCATTGCCCTGCTCGTGCTCGGGACGCAGGCCCACGACCTGTTCCCCGGCGGTCCCGCCCGGTGTGCGGGAGAGGCCGGTATCAACGAGGCCTGCGCGGCCTCCTTCCGCCGGCTCGACGAGGAGTACGGGTACGTCGAGAACCTCCTGGCGGGCTTCTATCTGGTCCCCGTCGTCATCGGTGCGTTCCTCGGTGCGCCGCTGCTCGCGCGCGAACTGGAGGACGGCACCTGGCAGCTCGCCTGGACGCAGGCCGTGCCGCGGATGCGCTGGCTGGCGGCCAAGCTCGCGGCACTGGCCGGCGTCACCGTCACGCTCACCGGGATGTTCACCGCGGTGCTCACCTGGTTCCGTCAGCCATTCGACGCGTGGGAAGGGCGGTTCCAGTACGACGCCTTCGACCTGGAGGGACTTGTTCCGGTGGCGTACGCGCTGTTCGCGTTCGGCGTCGCCACCACCGCGGGGGCGATCCTGCGGCGCAGCCTGCCCGCGTTCGGCGTCGCGTTCGGGGCGTTCCTCGCCGCCCGGATGGCGGTGGCGCTGTTGGCCCGTCCCGCGTACGCCACGCCGCTCACCACCATGGAGCCGGTCCCCGTCGGCGGCTCGAAGGACCAGGCGGGGCACCGGCCCGTGCCCAGCTTCGCTGACTGGGTGATCGAACACGGCTACGCAGACGCCACCGGGCGCAGGCTGAGCTGGACCGAGTACTACGAGCTGGAGGGTGCCGCCAACCGGGCAGGCACCAACCTCAACCAGTTCCTGCACGCGCGGGGCGTCCAGCAGTTCGGGGTCTACCACCCGGCCGACCGGTTCTGGACGTTCCAGCTCATCGAGGCGGCCCTGTTCATCGCCGTCGCGGCGGTCCTGATCGGTGTGGTGGTGTGGCGGGTACGGCGCCGTATGATCTAGTAGTGCTTTGTCATGATCGGATACGGCTTCGGGGTTTTCGTCTGGTGGGGAAACGGGTTTTGCAGGTGGGGCAGGCACCGGCGAGGGGGAGTGTCATTCCTGAAGGAGTGGGGCCGTGTCAACCCTTCTTGGTCGGACTGCTTGCGACCGGTTTGTGCTGATTCCCGGCTCGGTGCAGGCAAACGCCGGTAAGGGGTCGGGGTCAAGACTCGACCGGA